>NZ_JBALMS010000050.1:0-104062 GCF_036962205.1 Bacillus sp. JJ664
GTATGAATCCAAATGTAAATTACAAAGCAAGATAATGAAAGCAGAGTTTATTTCATCATGCTAAAATGTGAATAGATTGAGTGAGGTGAGGATATGGGGTTACCAAGTGATCATGATATGTGGGATGCAATTATTCAATGTAATGAAAAATATGATGGACTGTTTATATATGCTGTCAAATCTACTGGTATTTGTTGTAAGCCCTCTTGTAAATCAAGAGCACCTTTAAGAGGTAATATTTCATTTTATGCAACTATCACTTTAGCAATAGAAGATGGATTCCGTCCTTGTAAAAGATGCCGTCCTGATTTGATCCAATCAAATGAAGAGGAAATTATTTATTCTACCAAACAATATATAGAAGAGCAGTATCGCAATTCAATCACATTGGATCGACTTGCTCAACATGTCGGTGTAAGTAAATATCATCTTCAGCGTTTATTTAAAAGAAATACAGGATTGTCACCGTTAGAATATGCAACACAGTTAAAAATGTCTGATGCAATTGAACGCCTGCTTCACACAGAAGATACCATCACTGAAATAGCATTGCATCTTGGATTCAAGAGTTCTTCCCATTTTTCGAATTTGTTCCGTCAACATACGGGCTACAGTCCGACGGAATATAGAAAGGATGGAAAGTGATGTCATTTAAAGAGTTAATTGCCTTAATTGGACTGGCTGCTCTATGGGGAGCATCTTTCTTATTCATTCGAATTGCTGCACCGATATTTGGACCTGTCCTTACAATTCAAGGAAGAGTCTCTATAGCAGCGCTGGCTTTGGTATTATATCTAGTAATTATCAGAAGGTCTTTAGATTTTAGAAAGAGATGGAAACAATATATCATAATTGGTGCATTAAATGCAGCGATTCCCTTTACATTAATCGCAACATCTGCACTCCATTTAACTGCTTCAATGTCTTCTATCCTTAATTCATTAACGCCGTTATTCACGGCTATCATTGTATGGGGATGGATGAATGAAAGCCTTAGTACTAGAAAATGGTTTGGCATATTAGTAGGAGTGATAGGCGTGGTTCTATTAGTTGGATGGAGTACGATTCCATTCACAAAAGAAACAATCATTGCCATTGGACTAGCGGTTTTATCGACAATTTCATATGGGCTAGCAGGTGTCTATGCTAAAAAGACTTTTGTAGGCATAGCACCACTATCACTAGCAGCAGGTCAACAAATAGCAGCATCCATTCTATTAATTCCGTTTACATTCTTTTATCTTCCTAACACTACAAGTAACTTTTCACTAATTCCAATATTAGCAGTCCTCTCATTGGCACTGTTTTGTACTGCCATTGCCTATCTATTATATTTTTACTTAATAGAAAATGTAGGACCAACAAAAACTTTAAGTGTTACTTTCTTAATTCCAGTTTTCGGAATGATATGGGGAGTACTGATACTACATGAGAAAATCACAATGGGAATGTTTGTAGGGTTTATAGTGATTTTAGTGAGTGTGTTTCTTATTTCAGATATTAAATTACCTACTAAATCAAAGGTTTTGAGGCATGATGAATTGTAAATGTATTCTGACTGCCAGCCAAACGCTCGCTTTCTAGGTTGTTTCGCCTGTCTGCGGTGCCCACAATACCTTCTAAAGTAAATTACTCATCACCAGACTACACGCCTCGAGAGACAAGCGTTTCAATCAGTCTTAAAAACTAATTTTATATGAAGTGTAGACCAAAAAAGATCTTCTTTAAGAAGATCTTTTTTTAGTGAGTATTAATTCTTCGGTTTATATTCTAAAAATGGGTAATCGATACTAATCACAAAAATCATTTCAAAAAATATCAAAAAATTCTTCTTCCTTATAATCCGACAATCTTCAACATAGTTTATTAAATTCATTGATTTCCTGTTTTAAATATGAAAAATATGTATGAAATTTTATAGTAAATAACAATTTATTGAATTTTTTTAAGGATTAACAGAATGAACGTGAATATTTATTCTGTATTATTCATTCGACAAAAATTACATAAAAACGACAAAGTCAATTGTGACAACGTTTTCATGAACAACCATTCATTTTCCAATATTTGTTTATGAATTTTTTTTGCATAATTACAAGGGAAATATATATGTTTGTAGAATATTAAGNNATTGTAATGAGGTGAGGATGTTGCTTTTGACACGACCAACTGAATTTGATGTGCATTTATTCCATGAAGGTAATCTATTCAAAAGCCATGAATGCTTTGGAGCACATATAGGTAAGAAGGGGAATAAAAAAGGAACACATTTTACAGTATGGGCACCACATGCAAAGTGTGTTTCAGTTGTTGGGGATTTTAATGACTGGAATGGTTCAGATCATAAAATGGAGAAATTAAACAATGAAGGAATATGGACAATTTTTATTCCTGAAATTGGGCACGGAACAATTTATAAATATGAGATTGTATCAAATAATGGAGAAGTTCTACTAAAAAGTGATCCATTTGCATTTTATAGTGAGCTTCGCCCGTACACAGCCTCAGTTGTATACGATCTTTCCGGATATAAGTGGAAGGATTCAAAATACCGTAAACAAAAATCAAAAAAAGTAGTCTATGAAGAAGCAGTTTTAATTTATGAAGTACATTTGGGTACTTGGAAAAAGAAAAGTAATGGGGATTTTTACACATATGCTGAATTAGCTACCGAGCTAGTACCTTATGTAAAAGAGCATGGTTTTACTCATATAGAATTGCTACCTGTAATTGAGCATCCATACGATCGTTCTTGGGGGTATCAAGGAGTCGGATATTATTCAGCGACAAGTCGATATGGTAATCCACATGAATTAATGAACTTTATTGATGAATGTCATCAGCAAGGTATAGGCGTCATTTTAGATTGGGTGCCTGGTCATTTTTGTAAGGATTCACATGGTTTATACATGTTTGATGGGGAGCCTACATATGAATATGAAAGTTATGATGTAAGAGAGAATGAAGTGTGGGGTACAGCGAATTTTGACTTATCAAAACCAGAAGTAAGGTCTTTTTTATTGTCTAATGCATTATTTTGGCTAGAAAATTTTCACGTCGATGGTTTCCGAGTCGATGCTGTAGCAAATATTTTGTATTGGAAAGAAGGGCACAACAAAGAAGAGAATCCTTTTGCAGTGTCATTTTTAAGAAAACTAAATGAAGTAGTCTTTGAGTATGATCAGCAAGTATTGATGATTGCAGAAGATTCCACAGATTGGCCTTTAGTAACGGCTCCTACATATGAAGGCGGCTTAGGATTTAATTTTAAATGGAATATGGGTTGGATGAATGATGTTTTAACCTATATGGAAACTGAGCCATCTGAGAGAAAATATCATCATAACAGAATGACATTTTCATTCTTATATGCCTTCTCAGAAAATTTCGTTTTGCCTTTCTCACATGATGAAGTAGTTCATGGCAAGAAATCATTACTAAATAAAATGCCTGGAAAATATGAGGATAAGTTTGCTCAACTAAGAGTTTTATTAGGGTATTACTTAGCTCATCCTGGAAAGAAGCTTTTATTTATGGGAAGTGAATTTGGTCAATTTGATGAATGGAAGGATCTGGGGCAACTAGATTGGATGATTTCTGACTATGAATACCATTCAAAAATGAACGATTATGTTAAGGAATTACTAGCAATCTATAAGAAAAATAAATCATTATACGAAGTTGATAACCATTGGGATGGTTTTTCATGGATAGATGCAAATAACGCAGAACAAAGTGTTTTCACGTTTATTCGAAAAGGTAAAAACAAAGCTGATTATGTTATTGTCATTTGCAATTTCAGAGAAATTTCTTATGAAACTTATCGAATCGGCGTACCATTTAAGCATCGTTACAAAGAAATTTTATCTAGTGATTATGTAAGATTTGGTGGAGAAAGCAAAATAAATCGTTCGGTTATTGAGACTGATGAAACGCCATTCCATGGTCAACCATATAGCATTGAAATCGCACTACCTGCTTTTAGTTTTACAATCATTCGTCCAGTTAAAATGCGAAAGGGGATTAGCAGCAATGGTTCAGAAAAAATGCGTAGCAATGTTACTAGCAGGAGGGAAGGGAAGTAGACTTAGTTCCCTTACAAAAGAATTAGCAAAGCCAGCAGTAGCCTTTGGAGGAAAATATCGAATAATTGATTTTACATTGAGTAACTGTACAAATTCTGGAATTGATACTGTTGGTGTTCTAACGCAATATCAACCACTTGTACTAAATTCATATATTGGTATAGGCAGTGCATGGGACTTGGATCGTTTGAATGGGGGAGTTACTGTTTTACCACCATATTCAGAAGCATCTGGTGTCAAATGGTATACAGGTACAGCAAGTGCTATATATCAAAACTTAAACTATATTAAGCAATACCAGCCTGAATACGTATTAATTCTGTCAGGTGACCATATTTATAAAATGGATTACAGCAAAATGCTAGATTATCACATTGAAAAAGATGCTGATGTTTCAATCTCAGTAATCGAAGTTCCAATTGAAGAAGCAAGTCGATTTGGAATTATGAATACGAATGAAGAATTGGACATTATTGAATTTGAAGAAAAGCCGCAATTTCCTAAAAGCAATTTAGCTTCAATGGGAATCTATATTTTCAAATGGAATGTCTTAAAGGAATTTTTAGAAATGGATGATCGTAATCCGGAATCAAGCAATGATTTTGGTAAAGATGTCATTCCACTTTTATTAGAAGAAAAGAAGAAAATTGTTGCTTATCCTTTCCAAGGATATTGGAAGGATGTTGGAACAGTAAAAAGCTTATGGGAAGCAAATATGGATTTATTAAATGAAGAGAGTGAACTGAATATTTATGACCGTGATTGGCGTATTTATTCTGTGAATCCAAATCAACCTCCACAATATATTGCACCTAGTGCAATTGTTGAAGATTCTCTTATTAACGAAGGTTGTGTTGTAGAAGGCTATATTTCACATTCTGTATTATTCCAAGGAGTGACAATTGGTGAAGGCAGTTTTATAAAAGATTCAGTTGTCATGCCTGGGTGTGTAATAGGTAAGGATGTAAAAATAGAAAATGCGGTTGTCGCTCCAGGTATGGTAGTAGCTGATGGATCAGTATTACGTCCAGAAAAAGAATACGAAGAAGTCATATTAGTGACAAACGAAGTATAAGAGGTGGCTCATTCCTCAAATAGAATAATAGATTGAGAGGGGTATTCGATGAAACAAACTATGCTGGGTATAATTGAGGCTTCTACACATTTTGAATCTTTAAAACCATTAACAAAGCATCGACCACTTGCAACGCTTCCTTACGCAGGTCGTTATCGCTTAATTGATTTTATGTTAAGTAATATGGTGAACTCAGGAATTACAAGTGTAGCTGTATTTCCTGATCAGCCTTATCGTTCAATTATTGACCATTTAGGTTCGGGTAAGCACTGGGATTTGAATAGAAAGCATGATGGCTTATTCATATTTACGCCTGAACCAACTGATGGAGCATTTGGCACGTTTGATTTTATCGAAAAACATATTCAATTTTTACAACGTTCTACACAAAAGTATGTAGTTGTTGCAAATACATATACAATTTGTTCTGTAGATTTTAGACCAATTTTAAAACGTCATATTGATACAGATGCAGCGATTACTGAGCTGACACAATTTGGGAAATCTTTAAATATTTATTTCCTTGAGAAAGATCTATTGTTGAAGTTATTTGAAAACTTCCATGAAAAAGGATACGAGACAATTATGGACGTTGTTCGTGATAAAAATAATGGAGTAATGTTAAGTGGATACGAAATTCCACAGCAAGTAGCAATCATTCAGACGATTGAGGACTATTTCGAGAACAGTATGAAATTATTAAATCCAGAAGTTTGGAATCAATTATTCTTAAAATCTTATCCTGTTTTTACGAAAGTAAAAGATGAACCACCTACGAAATATTCAAAAGAAGCAGTCGTAAAAAATTCAATTGTTGCTAATGGATGTGTAATTGAAGGTACTGTAGAAAATAGTATTATCTCTCGAGCTGTGAAAATTGGAAAAAATACAATAATTCGTAATTGTGTTGTTATGCAAAAATCAATCATTGGAGATAACTGTATATTAGATGGTGTTATTTTAGATAAAGATGTACGGATTGAAGAAGGTGTCGAAATGAAAGGGAGTTTAAATGAGCCAATCGTTCTACAGAAAGGCTCAGTTCAAGGAGCGTTGATTCAGTGGTAAATGTATTATATATTGTTTCGGAATGTGTACCATTTGTTAAATCAGGAGGGCTTGCAGATGTTGCAGGTGCCCTCCCTAAATATTTAAATAAGCTAAATTTGAATGTACGTGTAATGCTTCCTTTTTATTCTCAAATCCCTGCTAAATATCGCGAAGAAGCGAAATTAGTGAAAGAACTTGAGGTAAACCTAGGCTGGAGAAATCAATATTGTGGTCTATATGAATTACAGGTTGAAGGAGTGACTTATTATTTTATTGATAATGAGTACTATTTTAATCGTGATAAATTATATGGACAATACGATGATGGAGAGCGCTTTGCGTTCTTTTCTATTGCAGCTATTGAATGTATTCGCGAGCTAGATTTTATACCTGATGTTGTTCATTGCCATGATTGGCATACAGCTATGATTCCATTTTTTATAAAGGAATATGGAGCGCTAAAAGATGTAAATCCGGATATAAAGTCAGTTTTTACGATTCATAATTTGCAATTCCAAGGTGTTTTCCCAAAAATGGTAATGGATGATATTTTGGGAATTGATGAAGTTTATTTCAACAATGATTATTTGAAATTTTATGACTGTATCAACTTTATGAAGGCTGGCATTATTGCTAGTGATATAGTCACAACTGTAAGTCCTACTTATAAAGAAGAAATTAAACATGAGTTTTTTGGAGAGCAATTAGATGGTCTTCTAAGATCTCAAGACCATAAATTATTTGGAATTGTAAATGGTATTGATGAAACGATTTATAATCCAGCAACAGATTCAAAAATTCATACGAATTATGATGAGTTTACAATTGAAAAGAAAGCTGAAAATAAAACGAAATTACAGGAATCATTAGCATTGCAAGTAGATGAAAATATTCCAATTATCGCTATGGTCTCTCGTTTAACTAGTCAAAAAGGAATTGACCTGATTCAGCATGTATTTCCACAACTAATGGATCACAATGTGCAAGTCATTATTTTGGGTACTGGTGAAGAAGAATTTGAACATTTCTTTAAAGCGATGGAACATAATTATTATGATAAAGTAAGGTCTTATATCGGCTTTGACGAAAATTTTGCTCATCAAATATATGCAGGTGCTGATTTATTTCTTATGCCATCTTTATTTGAACCATGTGGATTAGGACAGTTGATCGCGATGAAATATGGCTGTGTGCCAATTGTTAGAGAAACTGGGGGCCTAAACGATACCGTCCAATCATATAATGAAAAGACGAAGAGCGGTAATGGGTTTTCTTTCAGTAACTATAATGCACACGAAATGCTTTTTACAATCGAACGTGCGCTTACTATTTATAACCAAAAACAACATCGAAAAGCGGTTCTTAAAAATGCTATGAATCGAGACTCAAGCTGGTTGCAGTCTGCAAAAGAGTATACAAAACTATATTTGCAATCTACAAAGTAAATCATTTAAGGCGAGGTGGTTCCATGTTTTCTAGTGTGGAGGAATTTGAATGGAATTATAAAGAAAAACTAGAAAGTATGCATGGAAAAAGTATTTCTGAAAGTTCTATTCAAGAACAATATGAAACGCTTGGAACAATGATTCGAGAATATATAAGCGAAGACTGGTTGGCTACAAGTGAGCAGTATCGTTTAGAACGAAAAAAACAAGTGTATTACTTATCAATTGAGTTCCTTTTAGGAAAACTTTTGAAGAGTAATTTAATCCATCTAGGACTAAGAGAATTATGTGAATCTGGTCTGAATAAGCTTGGGATATCGCTAGCTACATTAGAGGAATTTGAAAGCGATGCTGGACTTGGAAATGGAGGACTAGGAAGATTAGCTGCCTGTTTCCTAGATTCATTAGCTTCACAGAATTTACCAGGTCATGGATGTGGCATTCGCTACAAACATGGCCTATTCGACCAAAAAATAGTTGATGGGTATCAAGTTGAACTTCCTGAGCAGTGGCTTAAGTATGGGAATGTTTGGGAAGTTAGAAGAGATGATCAATCAATTGATGTGTTATTTGGAGGAGAAGTTGAAGCATATAAGAGTAAAGATCGTTTAGAGTTTCGCGTACATGGAGCTGAGGCAATAAAGGCTGTTCCTTATGATTTACCAATCATCGGCTATCATACAAATACTATAAATACTTTAAGACTTTGGAGTGCTGAAGCTTCTTCTCATTCATCAAATAAATCTTTGATGAAATATAAACGGGAAGCAGAAGCAGTTTCAGAATTCTTATATCCAGATGATACGCATGACGAAGGGAAAATTTTACGATTAAAGCAGCAGTACTTTTTAGTCTCTGCAAGTATACAAAGAATAATAGATTCATATAAAGAACAATATGGTGATATTCGAAAGTTTCATCATGAAATCGCTATTCATGTGAATGATACTCATCCTGTATTGGCAATTCCCGAATTAATGAGAATTTTAATAGATATTGAAAAGCTCTCTTGGGATGAAGCATGGGAGATTACAACACAAACAATCTCATACACAAACCATACCACATTATCAGAAGCACTTGAGAAGTGGAGAATTGAATTGTTTCAGCCATTGTTGCCAAGAATTTATATGATTGTTGAAGAAATTAATGAGAGATATTGCAAAGAGTTGTGGAAGAGATATCCTGGTGATTGGCATCGTATAGAAAATATGGCCATAATTGCTCATGGAGTTGTCAAAATGGCACATTTGGCAATTGTAGGGAGTAAAAGTGTTAATGGCGTAGCCGAAATTCATACAGAAATTTTAAAGCAAAGAGAAATGAAGTTATTTTACGAATATGAACCAGCTAAATTTAATAATAAAACCAATGGAATCACTCATAGGCGGTGGTTACTCCAGTGTAACCCAGAGTTAAGTGGTCTTATTAGGGACTCAATTGGTGATGACTGGATCTATGAACCAACTCAATTAGACAATCTATTAAAATATGAAAATGATGAATCATTTTTAAATGAATTGATGTTAGTTAAGAAAAAACGAAAAGAAGTATTAGAAAACTATGTTCATTACACGAATGGGATTGCTTTAGATACGGATTCAATTTTTGATATTCAAGTGAAGCGAATGCATGCGTATAAGCGTCAGTTATTGAATGTTTTTCACATAATGTATTTATATAATAGATTAAAAGAGGATTCACATTTTAAAATACATCCGAGGACATTCATATTTGGTGCAAAAGCGTCCCCAGGGTATTATTACGCGAAAAAAATAATAAAACTCATCCATTCTGTTGCTAATATTGTCAATAATGATCGTTACATTAATCAATTCATTAAAGTTATATTTGTTGAGAATTATCGAGTTTCATTAGGAGAAATGATTTTTCCAGCGGCAGATGTCAGTGAACAAATTTCGACTGCGAGTAAGGAAGCCTCAGGAACTGGCAATATGAAATTTATGATGAATGGGGCATTAACTATTGGAACATTAGATGGTGCCAATATTGAAATTTTAAGAGAAGTTGGCGAGAACAATATATTTACGTTTGGACTCTCAGCTGATGAGGTCTTAAATTATTATCAGCATGGAGGGTACAAAAGTAGTGACTATTATCACCACGATTCTCGTATTAAAAAAGTTCTTGATCAGTTACTTTATGGATTATTTCCATTACCAAGAGTTGAGTTTGAAGAAATATTTGATTCACTCATGTCATATAATGATGAATATTTCTTACTAAGAGATTTTTCATCATATGTTAAAGCACATGAGAAAATAAATCATTCTTACCAAAATAAACGAGAGTGGGCTACAAAAAGTCTCTATAATATAGCGAAATCAGGCTTCTTTACAAGTGATCGTACAATTCGTGAGTATGCATCTGATATTTGGAACATACAGCAAAGAAGTTTTCATCATTCCTAACCTCCTTTTTGTTTTAAGGAGGTTTTTCACTTAATAGTGAAACAGAAAGGGGAGTTAAGTTGAAATTCCTTTCAGTTGATTACGATCTTTCTTTAGAATTAGTAGAGTGTTGTATACAGACTTATAAACAATGGGAAAATAATGGGAAATTTATGGTACCAGCAAATTACTCACTAGTTTGTGGATTTAAAGCTTGTGCAATTATTGAGATGGAGTGGTTTGGATATGTTATTGAAAATGAAAACTCACTCATTATTGCCTTTAGAGGAACAAAATCAGACTTAGATTGGCTAGCGGATTTAAAGGTTGAACAAGAATTATTTCCTTATGTAATGAACAGTGGTAGTGTTCATTCTGGATTTCTATCTATTTATAAATCTTGTAGAGAAGAATTGTTAAGTATTGTAAAAGAAAGAGCTGCCAATAAAAAAGTATATATTACAGGTCATAGCTTAGGAGGCTCTCTCGCTACTTTATTTGGATTTGAGTTAGCAATGACAAACTTATGTACTCCGAATGTGTATAGTTTTGGAGCACCCAAGCTTGGAAACAAAGTATTCAAAGAGAAATATGATGAATTTGTTCGCCAAAGTATTAGATTCGTTAATATTTATGACGTTGTCCCACTCAGTCCACCTTTTAAAGTTGAAATCAAGCCACTAAATCTTAATTTAGAATATTTACACGTTCAACAGGCTATAACATTCGCGATCAATAAGGGTTCGATTTCAAAAAGTCACAATATCATGACATATGTAGATGGTGTCAATAAGATGAAGCTTAAGTATGACTATACACCAACCTTTACGTTTAAATTCCGTGATGAAGAAGAACAATTGACAGAGCAAACAAAATGAAATGAACACAATCATATCTATTTTTAACTAATTCAAAAAAAGATCCACATTAAGTGGATCTTCTTTTTTTTATTCAAAATTAATCATTACCGTCTAGTAAGTTTCCGATTCCTCCAAGGATGCTTCCTTCACCGCTTGATGAAGAAGGTAAATACTGACCAATTCTTGATGCCAATCTTGCTAATGTTAATGATTGAACCCAAATCGTTCCAGGTCCTTGTAATGTAGCGAAGAATAATCCTTCACCGCCAAATAGTGCAGTCTTTACATTTCCAACATACTCGATTTCATAGTTCACATCACCAGTAAAGGCAACGATACAACCAGTATCAATTTTAACTTTTTCACCAGGTTGAAGTGTTTTTTGATAAATTGAACCACCTGCATGCAAGAAAGCAAGGCCATCACCTTCAACCTTTTGCATAATAAAACCTTCTCCACCAAATAAACCCGTACTTAATTTTTTTCGGAACTCAATGCCAACAGAAACACCTTTTGCAGCGGCTAAAAATGAGTCCTTTTGACAGATTACTTTATTTCCATACTCTTGTAAGTCTAATGGAATGATAGATCCCGGGTAAGGGGCAGAAAAGCTAACTGTTTTAAGACTATTAGCGTTATTTGTAAAGCTCGTCATGAACAAGCTTTCACCTGTTACTAAGCGTTTACCAGCACCTACTAATTTTCCAAAAAGACCACTAGATTGTTGTGAAGAACCATCTCCAAAAATTGTTTCAAGCTCGATGCCATCATCCATCATCATCATTGCGCCAGCTTCAGCAACAACACTTTCTTTTGGATCTAATTCAACTTGAACAAACTGCATATCATGTCCATGGATTTTGTATGTAACCTCATGTGCTTTTCTCATTTTTACATTCCTCCTAAAGAATAAATATACATCTTTTTAAATACCAATTTCTAGGTTTTTATAAAGAAAATAACCAAAATTTTACATAAATCTATGTTTTATTATAACTTAAAATAACAGAAAAAAATCATAATAAAACCTTACAATATCTATCTATATTTTAAAAGAATAATTGTATGAATTATATAAAAATTTTACCAGAAAATGAGATTTAGTTTCATTGACGCCTTTTTTTATCTATGATATATTTAAATTACTATTAACTGCATATTCATTTGAAGGTAAGAAATTAACGATCCATTTGCACTACAAAATTTATAGTACTGCTCATATTTTTCTTTGTCTTGAAAAGAAGTAATGACCACTTTCAATGTTGTAGCAACCTTAAGTTGATTGACAATGACGTTCTTTTTCTTAATCCCTCTTTATGCACGTTTTAATAGTGTATAAATGTATTTCTAGGAGGTATTATCGATGGAATTCGGTAAAGTTAAATGGTTTAACAGCGAAAAAGGTTTTGGATTCATCCAAACTGAAGGTGGAAACGACGTATTCGTACATTTCTCTGCTATTCAAGGCGAAGGTTTCAAAACATTAGAAGAAGGTCAAGAAGTTAGCTTCGAAATCATCGAAGGTAACCGTGGACCACAAGCTGCTAACGTAAACAAAAAATAATTTTGTTATGTCTAGGGCATCCTCATGTAGGATGCCTTTTTATTATGAAACTAATAATCTATTCATTTCCTCCAATCCACGATATGTGTGAATAGGAAATTTGGCGGGCAGTCTATATCTCGTGGATCAACGCTCGCTTTCTTCGTTGTTTCGCCTGTGCTCATTACCGTCTAAAGTAACTCTGATCCTAACCAGGGCTTCACGCCTCGAAAGACAAGCGTTTTCAATCAGTCTGAATCTCTTGGTTATTATACTTTGTCTACAAACTAAAACACGCATTCTAAAAATGCGTGTTTTGTGAGAATATCAATATTTGTCGATGTCCTTTGCATCGATGCTATCCAATTCACCATTTAGTGCTTGTTCTTCATAATCATCGAGTTCTCTTTCGTATTGCTCATGTTTTTTTGTTGGATAGACTGTTCGATTGTTTCCATACATATCTGTACCGATAAAGTTCTCAAACTCTTCCACATAACCGACGTTTTCATAACTTTCAGTGTATGTGTCATCATATTCCTGAATATTATTAAATTCGAAATCTGATGGTGTTTGAGAGCTTCCATATCGTTCTACAGCTTGTAAAGAATCTTCAGCGTCGAACATCATTGATCGATCTTTTTTATCTCTAGCAAATGGAGGAGTTAAAACTTCTTCTTCAATTGGACGATCGTACTCTCTATTGGAACTAGAAATATGTTGATCATGAGCATGCTCAATCATTGTTTTAGCTGTTGGAAGTGCTTCTAGTCGGTCAAATGGAATTTCTTCACCACTTACTTCACAAATACCATATGTCCCGTTTTCGATTTTTTGTAAAGCAGCATCAACATCAACTAATTCATTTCTTAGGTGTTCGTGAAGTGCGATATCTTTTTCACGTTCAAATAATTCTGTACCCAAATCACCTGGATGATTATCTGCAAGAGAAAGCTCATCAACAGAGTCTCTTAATGAGTATGGTGTAAAGGCAGGGTCTTCAAGTCTCTCTTGTATATGTTGTTTTTGCTGTAACAGATTGGATTTTAATGTTTGAAGTTGTGTTTGTGAAAGCATCATGCTCCCCCTTTTCAATAAATGGATATGGCTAACCATATTTTGTTCAAAAAGGAGGAAAACATGAGTTAAGTTTTTTGAGGAATTGAATCGACTTACTTAGGAAAGAATATTTCCAATTATTAATCCGATTACGATTAGAAAGCCCATTATTGTATTTGTCTTTGCTGTAGCAGCCATCGCTGGCATCATTTCGATTGGTTCAGTTTTACCAATAAATCCTTTAGTAGCTTTAATTGCTAAAGGAATACTTGCTAATGAAATAAGAACAAATGGCGTCATCAATTTTGTAATGACAAAAGCTATAACTAATGCGTAAGCAACTACAAACATTGAACCGATAAAGATAATTGAATTTTTTTTGCCTAATAAAATAACAAGTGTTTTTCGTCCATTTTCCTTGTCGTTATCTAAGTCACGGATATTGTTTGCCGTTAATATTGCACCAATTGTAATCGAAGTTGGTAATGATAGTAACAATATTTTTGTTGGTACACTACCAGCTTGGATATAGTACGTAATTCCGATAATCACAACACCCATAAAAAATCCAGCAACTAACTCGCCAAATGGCGTGTAAGCAATTGGGTATGGTCCCCCAGTGTATAAATAAGCTGCTGTCATACAAATTATTCCAATGACTGCGATCCACCAGCTGCTTTGCATACAAATATAAATACCTAAAAGGACTGAAATACCAAAAAAAGTAAAAGCTAGCTGTAATACAGTTGAGGGCTTAATTCCATCTCTTACAATCGCTCCGCCAATACCGACTGAGCCTTCATGGTCTAAACCTCTCTTATAATCATAATACTCATTAATCATGTTAGCAGCTGCTTGAATTAATAAACTTGCTACAAGCATTGCAATAAATAAAAGTGTATGAAATGAATCATCAATATGTGCCAATATTGAACCTATCGCAACAGGAATGAAGGCCGCGGTTAATGTATGTGGTCTTAATAAATTCCACCATGTTCGAAAACCTGTTGAGGAGGTTGGAGATTGAATAGTTGGTTGCATATTTAACATCCTCCTTAATTATATTATTTGAAAATGTAGATCGTTTTAGTTTAAAAAAGTATGGACGAACTTCATAAAATTGACAGTCTACATTCATCGTTGTATCTTTAGTTATATCATGTATTTACGTATATTAAAGCTAGGGGGAACTGTTATGCTTAGAACAGGTCAACTGGAATCGATTGCTTTTTTCGAGCAATCACTTCAGAAGGCAAAAGCTTGTTCAAAACGCTTTATTTGTAAAGTGGATAAAATAATGAATATTCATCCCCTAAGTGTTTACCATTTTTATCATAAATTGGGTTTTACTGAACGCTTTTATTGGTCAAACCAAGAAAATTCGTTAATTCTCACAGGAATCGGTACTTTAGTTCCTTTTCATCATAGTACAGAAGAACAGTATTCTGCAATAGAAAAAGAATGGAAACGCTTTGGAGAGGAAGTGTATATCGAGCAAGAGAATTGCTTTGGTACTGGACCTTTGGCTCTTGGGGGTTTCTCTTTTTTTGAAACTTACAAACATGACCATGATTGGAAGGAATTTGGTACATCACATTTCTTTGTGCCAAAGTTAATGATAACCGTTACACAAGATGGGACATTTATTACATCTAATTATGAAATTAATGCACAAACTACTTTAGAGGATTTGTTAAGTCAATATAAACAATATGATGACTATTTAGAGCAATACGGCATGAAACAACCAACATTTACCCAATCTGAATGTATCCAAAAGGATGAGTTTGAACCAAATGAAT
This sequence comes from Bacillus sp. JJ664, assembly GCF_036962205.1. Classification (NCBI taxonomy): domain Bacteria; kingdom Bacillati; phylum Bacillota; class Bacilli; order Caryophanales; family Bacillaceae; genus Bacillus; species Bacillus sp. JJ664. Next base: position 15,331 of record NZ_JBALMS010000050.1, read on the forward strand.
GGATTCAAAGTGTGAAAACAGCCATCCATCAAATGAAGGATGAACAATTAGAAAAAGTTGTTTTAAATCGTACATTAAATGCGACATTCTCATCTGAAGTAAATTCATCAAAAGTAATTTACGAACTTGAAGCAACAAGAAATGTTAATTATGTTATTACCTATCAACTAAAAGATACTGTATTTATCAGTGCAACGCCGGAAAGATTGATTGCAAAAAAGAAAAATACAGTTTCTTCGATGTGCCTTGCAGGTTCTGCTGCAAAAGGAAAAACAAAAGAAGAAAATAGCGAGGCTGCTAATTGGTTATTAAATAGTAAGAAGAATAATGACGAACATGCATTTGTCGTAAATTATATAAAAGAAACACTTCGACTATATTGTGATCAATTAACGATACCAAGATCACCTAGAATTATGGCAACAAAAAGTTTATTGCATCTTTTTACGCCAGTCGAGGGAACTATTTTACAACACGTTTCGTTATTTAAATTAATTCAAGCATTACATCCAACACCTGCACTTGGGGGATTTCCTAAGGAGGTTGCTTGTAAACTTATACGCGAGCTTGAGCCTGTTGAACGAGGATGGTATGGAGCACCAATTGGTTGGATTGATTTAAATGGCAATGGTGATTTTGCAGTGGGAATACGAAGTGCATTAGTGAAAGCAAATAAAGCGAAATTATATGCTGGCTGTGGGATCGTACAAGATTCAAAACCGGAAGAGGAGTTTTACGAAACTGGTGTGAAGTTTCTGCCGATGCTTAATGCATTAGGAGGGTTACGAAATGAAAGATAATGAAGCGCTATCAAAGTACATTGGTTCACTAGTGGATGAACTAAGTGCATTAAATATTCAAAATGTAGTAATCAGTCCAGGGTCACGATCTACACCGATTGCGATGCTAGTAAATGAACACCCAAAATTAAATTCTTTTATCGCGATTGATGAAAGAGGCGCTGGATTTTTTGCATTAGGGATTGCCAAAAGCACGAAGCAACCTACTGTTCTTATTTGCACGTCTGGGACAGCTGCTTCAAATTATTTACCTGCGATATCAGAAGCAAAAGAATCTAGAATTCCGTTAATTGTCATAACTGCTGATCGCCCTCATGAATTAAGGGATATCGGTGCACCACAGGCAATGAATCAAATCGGATTATATGGATCGTTTGTGAAAAAATTTATTGAGCTTGCTTTACCAGAGGCTTCTGAAGCAATGTATCAATATGCACGAGCAAGTATGAGTAGATTATATCGTTCATGTATGACTGCACCTAAGGGGCCAGTACATGTAAATATACCTTTAAGAGAACCATTAGTTCCAAATTTTAAAATCGAGGACCTTTTTTCAGCAGGAAAACGTCACCAGGACCGTGCTTATACAAACCTTTCTGAATCGTTTGCTACAATTTCAAAAGATACTATTGATCAAATGCATGAGCTTTTTCAATCAAAAAGAAAAGGCTTATTAATCTGTGGACCTTATGTTGAAGAAAAAGCATTACATTCAATTTTAGAATTAGGCGAAAAATTAGGATATCCTGTGCTGTGTGATCCACTTTCAAATGGTCGAACTATCATAAATGATAAAGCACTGACAATCGATACCTATGACACATTTCTACGCTTTGGGGAGAATGTAGATACCCTTGATTCAGAGGTCATTGTTCGTTTTGGAGCAATGCCTGTATCAAAAACATTTAATCAGTATGTTCAAAAGCAGGAGAATTGCGAAATGATCGTTATTGATGAAGGGGATTTATGGAGAGATCCGACATTAAGAGCGACTCAAATGATTTCATGTAATGATACGGAATTTTGCCATGCGATTTTACATGATTTTCTATTGAATGAGTCAGTTGATGATGACTGGTTAATGAAATGGCAGACAATTAATCAAAAAACAAAATCAGGTTTGCAGAAAGCTGAGCTTTTTGAAGAATTGTTTGAAGGGAAAATAGTGCAAGTACTCGCTAAAAACTTACCTGAAAATAGTACTATATTTGTATCTAATAGTATGCCGATTCGTGACATAGATACTTTCTTACATATGCAAAACAAAAAACTAAAAATTGCTTGTAATAGAGGAGTAAATGGTATTGATGGTACGATTGCAACCGCATTAGGAATGGCTGCAGCGGGTGAGAACATTACTTTATTAATTGGTGATTTATCTTTTTATCATGATTTAAACAGCTTAGTATTAGCTAAATTACACCAACTTCCAATACAAATTGTATTAGTGAATAATGATGGTGGAGGAATTTTTTCATTTTTACCTCAATCTAAAGAAGAGAAGCATTTTGAGACATTATTTGGTACACCACTCGGTTTGGATTTTCAACATGCTACAGCATTGTTCGGTGGTGTGCATACAAAAGTTTCAAGCTGGTTTGAGTTTGAAGATGCATTAGCGCTTAAACATGAAAAACTCCATGTAATTGAAGTTTTAACAAACCGTAAGGAGAATTATGAGCTACATCAAAAAGTATGGAGCATTGTAAAAAATGAGTATGAGCAATGAAAACGGTGTTTCTAACATTACTTTGAATGGCATTCACTATTCCTACATAGATGAGGGTGAAGGCCAAACTGTTCTTTTACTTCATGGTTTTACTGGGACGAAAAAAACATGGGCTGAACTCATCGAAAAACTGAAACAAAACTTTCGTGTAATCGCAATTGATTTATTAGGTCACGGAGAAACTGATTCCCCTGACGATCCTGATCGTTATGTAATGGAACAAGCAGCTAAGGATTTAAATGACTTTTTAACTAAAAAACATATTGATTGTATACATCTTCTTGGTTATTCAATGGGAGGTAGGCTTGCGCTTTACTTTGCCTTGAATTTTCAACAAAGAATTCGATCACTGTTATTAGAAAGCTGTACAGCTGGACTTACTTCGGAAGATGAAAGATTATCGAGAATAACACAAGATGATCAGTTGGCAACAATGCTATTAACTAAGGGGATCAAATCGTTTGTGGAATATTGGGAGAACATCCCTTTGTTTTCATCTCAAAAGGAATTATCAAAAAGCCATCAAGAAAAGATTCGAGCAGGTAGATTATTGCAGTCACCAATCGGTTTAAGTAACAGTCTGAAGGGAATGGGGACAGGCATTCAACCATCTCTTTGGGATCAACTTGATACATTGGAAATTGCTACATTATTGATTTGTGGTGAATATGATGAAAAGTTTTGTTTCATTATGGGGAAAATGAATGAGAAGTTTAAAAATAGTGAAATAAAAAAAATTCCCCGTGCTGGACATGCAATTCATGTGGAACAATCGGAAATATTTGCTACAATAGTAAGTGAGTTTTTTTTGAAAAGTGAAAAGGAGGAAATGTCATGACAATTGAATGGGTACAAGAAAGAAAGTATGAAGAGATTTTATATTCTACATATAATGGTATTGCAAAGATTTCAATCAATCGTCCACACGTACATAACGCATTTACACCATTAACAGTTTCAGAAATGATTGATGCATTTGCTTGGGCAAGAGATGATGAAAAAATTGGTGTTATTATTCTAACTGGTGAAGGCGGAAAAGCATTCTGCTCAGGTGGAGACCAAAGTGTTCGAGGACATGGTGGATATGTTGGGCAAGATCGTATTCCACGTCTAAACGTATTAGATTTACAACGTTTAATCCGCGTTATTCCAAAACCAGTAATCGCAATGGTTGCAGGCTATGCAATTGGTGGAGGTAATGTATTAAACGTAGTTTGTGATTTAACAATTGCTGCAGAAAATGCAAAATTTGGACAAACTGGTCCTAACGTAGGTAGCTTCGATGCAGGTTACGGTTCAGGTTACTTAGCTCGTATTGTTGGACACAAAAAGGCTCGTGAAATTTGGTACTTATGCCGTCAATATAATGCACAAGAAGCATTGGATATGGGCTTAGTTAATAAAGTTGTACCTTTAGAAGAACTAGAAGCTGAAACTGTAAAATGGGCAGAAGAAATGCTTGAGAAGAGCCCAACTGCACTTCGTTTCTTAAAAGCAGCAATGAATGCTGATACAGATGGACTAGCTGGTCTTCAACAGTTAGCTGGGGATGCAACATTACTTTACTACACTACAGAAGAAGCGAAAGAAGGCCGTGACGCGTTTAAAGAAAAACGTAAGCCTGATTTTGGTCAATTCCCACGTTTCCCTTGATTCGTAGAAGATTTAAGCTTGGTGAGCAATCATCAAGCTTTTTTTGAATGTTGTGAACTAAGTAAGATTCTATTAGGAGGTGTTGAAATGAATCAAATTCCAAATTTTTTACTCGAACGAGTTAGATTAACACCTAATCGAATTGCAGTTGTATCGGATCAAGAAGAAATTACTTTTAAAGAACTTCATGAAAGAGTCATACAGCTTGCAGGAAGGTTTCATAGTTGTGGTATTGAAAAAGGGAATCATGTTTCTGTACTAATGAATAATTCGATAGAGTTTATCGTTACGGTCTATGCAATTCACTATACTGGAGCAATCGCTATTTTATTAAATACCAGATTAAGTGAAGACGAAATTAGCTATCAAATCCAGAATAGTGATTCAAACTTTTTAATTGTCGAAAATGAAAATTTCATTGCCCTTCCATCAACAGTCCGTGTACTTGCAATGAATAATATACAGCAATTTGAAGTAAAACCTGTAGTCATTCGAGAGTATTTTAATCATGATGAGATTGCAACAATGATGTATACATCTGGAACGACAGGATTTCCTAAGGCTGTATTGCAATCTTATGGGAATCATTGGAGTAGTGCGATCGCATCAGTCCTGAACTTAGGATTAGATCAAAGTGACGTATGGCTGGTGTGCTTACCAATGTTTCATGTAGGTGGACTTTCTACGGTATATAAGAGTGCCATTTACGGAATGAAAATTGTCCTAGCAGAAAAAGCTGAAGCAAGGACTGTACTAAATTATATTAATCAATACAAAATAACAATTTTATCTGTTGTAACGAAAGTATTAAGTGATTTACTCAATTTTGAGGATTTGAATGAAGGTTTAAGTAATATTAGAGCAGCTTTACTTGGAGGCGGACCTGCGCCATTACCGCTTTTACAGAAAGCTCAAAATCGAAATATACCTGTATATCAAACCTATGGTATGACTGAAACCTGTTCACAGATTGCGACGCTATCACCAGAATTTATGCTTTCGAAAATCGGTTCAGCGGGTAAAGCACTTTTTGGTTGTTCACTAGAAATACGTGAAAATGACAAGAAATGTTCTCCTGGAGTTGTAGGTGAAATTGTTGTAAAAGGTCCTAATGTAAGTAGAGGTTATTATAAACTAAAAACAAATGATACTTCTGAATTTTTTTATACTGGTGATTTAGGGTATGTCGATGAAGATGGTTTTTTATTTGTTGTTGACCGACGAAGTGACTTGATTATTTCTGGTGGAGAAAATATCTATCCAGCGGAAATTGAGTCAATCTTATTATCACACCCAGATTTAATTGAGGCTGGCGTTATTGGGAGAGAAGATCCAACCTGGGGAAAGGTGCCAATTGCATTTGTGATAGCAAAATCAAATAATCACCCTTCAGAGCAAGAAATGATTGAATTTTGCCAGAAAAAATTAGCTAAGTTTAAGATACCTAAAGAAATTCACTTTGTCTCGAGTCTACCAAGAAATGCCGCAAACAAGTTAGTAAGAAGAGAGCTTCATAAGCTACTATAAGGGGAACAAATTATGTTGATTCAGCAAGTAGAGTTATTTTTAATTGAACAGCAGCTTAGAATACCTTTTAAAACTAGTTATGGTCTTTATGAAGATCGAGAAACAATTATTGTCAAACTAACTGATGAAAGTGGAACAGTAGGGTACGGTGAGGTAGTTGCGTTCTCTGAGCCATGGTATACTGCAGAAACGATTCAAACATCACTTCATATTTTGCAGGACTTTTTGATCCCAACCATTCTAAACAAAGTATTTACTCACCCTTCAGAGGTTGCAGAGACGTTAAATATCTTCAAAGGTAATCCGATGGCAAAAGCAGGGATTGAAGGTGCCTATTGGGATTTATTTTCAAAGATAAATAACATTTCATTAGCTAAAGCTTTAGGTGGAATAAATGAAGAGATTCCTGTCGGAGTTGTTGTCAGCATGAATGAATCAGAAGTAATGCTTCAGCAAATAGAGAGATTTCAAAAAGAAGGTTATGAACGATTTAAAATAAAGGTATCGAAACAAAATGATTATGAAGTGATTTCGAAAATTCGTAATAAATTTCCAACGATTTCATTAATGATTGATGCGAATTCTGACTATACATTGAATGATATTGAACATCTAAAAAGTTTAGATCAATTTAAATTATTGATGATTGAACAGCCATTTGGCGATCGAGATTTTCTGGAGCATGCTATCCTTCAAAAAGAAATAGAGACACCTATCTGTTTAGATGAAAGCATTTATTCACTAGAGGATGTTGAAATCGCATTTGCTCTTCAGGCCTGCAAGATTATTACGATAAAACCTGGCAGAGTTGGGGGCTTAACAGATTCACTAAAAATTCACGATTATTGTGTTGAGAAGAATATACCAGTTTGGGTCGGGGGGATGATTGAAACAGGTATATCTAGAATTCAAAACGTGGCACTTGCATCATTAGCAGGCTTTACAATACCTGGTGACATATCAGCTTCATCAAGACATTGGGAACAAGACATTATCATTCCTGAAGTAAGATTAGAAAATGGAAAAGTGAAAGTTCCAAATGGGATTGGATTAGGAATCACCGTCGATGAAGAGAGAATAAAAAAGCTAAGTAAAAAAGAATTCAAATTTTTGAAAGAATCTTGAGAAATAAAAATAAATGAAAAAAGATGATATCAAAGCCTACTTGTCTATTCGCTCAAGTTTCTTTGATATCATCTTTTGTATACTTCTCCGGAACAGGATCAAACCCCCCTGGATGCAATGGATGGCATTTAAGGATTCTTTTAGACGTTAAATAGGTCCCCTTAAGCGCTCCGTGCGTCTGAAGTGCTTCTAGACCATAATGTGAGCAAGTGGGATAAAATCTACAAGTTGGTGGTGTAGCAGGGGAAATCCATTTTTGATAAAATTTAATAAAACCAATTAATAATGTTTTCATTTATGATAGTTACTCTTTTACATCTTCATCATGATTGTTTTTTATTTTAATATCATCAAGTTTGTCCACTTTATGCTGAACACCGTATCCTTTATTTACAGTCAAAACAAATGCACCGAAAACAACTACTATAATGATTGCACTAACGACATAAACTCCAGTCATTATATAACCTCCTAATGATTATACTATCATCATATAGTATACTGTCGAATATGCAAGTCAATCAAATATTTCATTTTGTTTTTCGAATAATGTCTCAATATAGATGAAACATTTTAATAGACATAGTACAATGGAAAACAAAGTATGAATGTAGGAAGGTTAAAATGTATACATTTAAAGATTTTTACCATAACACGGTTGAACTATCATTTGAAAAGCATCCATTCTCGCCAAATCCAAAACATGTTTGGGTTATATGTAAATACAAAGATCAATGGCTACTGACCGACCACCAAAGAAGAGGATATGAATTTCCAGGTGGAAAAGTTGAGGAAGGTGAATCACCTGAACAAGCAGCTGTACGTGAAGTATTAGAAGAAACTGGTGGTAGTGTCTCCTCAATCAATTATCTTGGTCAATACCGTGTAACAGGTAAAGACAAAATAATTATTAAAAACATTTACTTTGCTAATATTGGAGAACTTTTAACGCAGCAGCACTATTTTGAAACAAATGGACCTGTTCTGTTTAAAGATTTTCCACCCAGCATTAAAAAAGACCGCCGCTTTAGTTTCATTATGCGTGACGAAGTATTTTCACACAGCTTAAGCTATTTGAACTCAATTGTTAAGGATGTAAAATAAAGAAATGCTCACTGAAATAGTGAGCATTTTTTTTATGAGTATAATAATTAGTTGCTATAACTTTTCATGATGTCTAGTTCCAGGCGTTAGCCCCTCGAGGTCATAAGTCAATGCCCAGTTAAGGTTAAAAAGCAACCTTACCTGATCCTTGCCTTATGCTTGTCGGGGCTGGGCGAACGCCTTCCACATTTCTTGATGTCTAGTTCCAGGTGTTAGCCCCTCGAGGTCGTAAGCTTGTCGGAGCTAACCAGTCGCCTCCACATTTTTATTTTTTTACAGTTTTTCTCTCGATATATTCAACAATAATATACATTAAACCGGCTGATACGCTTATGATGAGTACGCTCGTGAGAACTAAGGTGAAGTTAAATACTTGGAATCCATAAACGATTAAGTAGCCGAGTCCATTTTTGGAAACCAAAAATTCTCCGACAATCACTCCTACCCAAGCCAAGCCGACATTTACTTTTAATGTTGAAATGACAGTTGGTATACTAGCAGGAAAGATGACATTTTTAAAGACTTGTGATTTTGTAGCTCCAAAACTTTTAATGACTTTAATGTAATTTTCTTCAACTTGTTGAAATGCTTGATAAATGACCAAAGCTGTAATAACAAAGCTAATAATAATCCCCATTGCAATAATAGAAGAATATGTTGGACCAAAAATAACAATGATAATAGGTCCTAGCGCTACTTTTGGCATTGCATTAAAGACTACTAAAAACGGATCGAGTACTTTTGAAGCAAAAGGATACCACCAAAGGACAATTGCAAGTATGATTCCGATGAGTGTTCCTAATACGAAGCCAACCAATGTTTCAGTAATTGTTGTCATAGCATCATGATAAATTGTGCCATCAAGTAGTTTCGTAACAAATAAATCATATATTTTAGTAGGGGAACTAAACAATAATGGATCGATTATTTGTCTATGGCTTAATAGCTGCCAAGTAATAAAAAATAATACGATTAGTAGGAATTGAAAGAAGAATACGAATAGCTTCTTTCTGCGATTTTTTTTCATAACGTAAGCATGGTATTCTTGTAACTCGTCTTTTATATTACTCACGCTTCTCCAGCTCCTTCCAAATCGAAGAAACATAAGAGGGAAATAGTGATTGCCGTCTTGCTTCAAATGGTGAATCATTCCGTAATTCTTCAGGTAGGTGAAAAATTTTTGAAATCTTCGTTGGAACATTCGTTAGCGTTATGACGCGATCACACATTGCAACAGCTTCTTCAATATCATGAGTTACTAATAGAGCAGTCGTATTTAATTTTTTAAATAAGTGAAATACTAATTCTTCAAGTTTTACTTTGTTTTGATAATCAAGAGCAGAAAAAGGTTCGTCTAGTAATACGATAGACGGGCTTGTAGCTAAGGTACGCACTAATGCTACTCGTTGACGCATGCCCCCTGATAGTTCCCTTGGATATGCATTTTCATAACCTTCTAAACCAACTTCATTCAGCAATTCTAAAGCTCTTAGTTTATTTTCCTCAGAATCTTTTCCTAATATTTCAAGTCCAAGAAATATATTCTCTTTTATTGATTTCCACGGAAACAAATAATCGTGTTGAAGCATATAGCCAATTTCTCCAGTTTTAACGTCATAAGGATGACCTTGAAATTGAACTGAACCACCATAAGGTGTTAGTAAAGATGAAATGATTGATAGAAGTGTACTTTTTCCACAACCACTTGGACCTAAGATAGATACAAATTCACCTTTTTCAACTTCAAATGTCAAACTATCTAATATTTTAATTGCTTTTTGTTTTGATAGAAAAACATGTGAAATTTCATTAACTGTAAGATAACTCATATGCATAACCTACTATTGCTTTGTAGATTTTTCAGCAAATTTTGTATCTACTAAAGTAGAATGTGGAACTTCCTTAGGTAGCTCCCCGGAATTTTCCATGATCTTTTGAAGATTGTTCCACTCATCATCCTCTAAAATAGGGTTTGTAGAATATGAGTTTTGAGATTTGTAACGATCGATTACTTTCGTTGCAATATCTATTGGAGTGTCTTGGAAAAATGGAGCAACACTTTGGGCAATTTCTTCAGCCGAATGGGAGTCTACCCACGCTTGAGCTTCATACAACGCGTCAGTAAATTTTTGAGCCGTTTTAGCATTCTTTTTTAAGAAGCTTTCTTTGGCGATAAATGCTGTATAAGGAACTTTACCAGATTCCAAACCAAAAGATGCTACGATTTTACCTTTTCCTTCTTTTTCAAAAATACTTGCAGTTGGTTCAAATAACTGAACATAATCACCTGTACCGGATGCAAAAGCATTAGCAATATTAGCGAAATCTATATTTTGAATCAGTTTTAAGTCTTTATGTGGTTCGATACCATGATTGCTGAGAACATATTCTCCAACCATTTGTGGCATACCACCTTTTCTTTGACCTAAGAATGTTGTACCTTTCAGTTGCTCCCAATTAAATGTTCCTTTTTGATTTCTCGCAACTAAAAAAGTACCGTCTGTTTGCGTTAATTGAGCAAAGCTTTTTACCGGATCATTTGCACCTTGAGCATATACATATAAAGTAGTCTCTGGACCAACTAATCCAATATCAGCACCGTTAGACAAGACAGCAGTCATTGTTTTATCTCCACCAAAAGTAGTTGTTAACTCTACATCTAGGCCATGTTTCTCAAATATTCCCTCACTGATTGCAACATATTCTGGAGCATAAAACAGTGAACGAGTCACCTCAGCAACACGGACTTTTATCTTTCCATCACTAGACTGCTCTTTTGAACAAGCCCCAAAAACAGAAGCAATTAATAAAAATAAGACTAATAGCCATTTAGTTTTCATGTAATCCCTCCTACCATAAAATACTATACATTAGCCTATGCAATAGGAAAAAATGGGTGAATATGGAAATGTTTTATTTAAGAATAGTTCAATAGTGATGTTTCATTTCATAAAGCATCAAATTTAGAAATGAGCCTAAAAATAAAAATCACTATGATAAAATAAATGGTTAGTACTTATAGATTCTAGAAATATTGAAAAATCGGACTAGAATCTAAAAGAAATGGACAATCCCTTAATACTAATACCTTGAAGGGTGGAAAAATACGTGACTGTTCTAAATAAATTGGCAACTACACTAGAGCGAAGAGACGAGGAACCAAATATTGAATTGGCCATTCAAATCTCTGAAGAAAACGATATAAGTGGAATAAAAGAGCTTGTCGAAAATCTATCAAATAAAAGTAAAGATATTCAAAATGACTGTATCAAAGTTTTATATGAAATTGGAGAACGTAAACCAACATTATTAATTGAGTACACGAATGAATTCCTTCATCTACTTAGTAGTAAAAATAATAGACTTCAGTGGGGCGTAATGACTGCATTGAGTAGTATCGTATTAGAAATTCCACAAACCATTTTCAATGCCTTACCAACGATTCTGTCTGCAGGCGAGAAAGGTTCGGTTATTACAAAGGATCAGGTTGTGAACATTTTAATCAAGCTATGCTCTATTGAAGAATACAAAGAAAGGGCTTTTGAATACTTAATTCAACAGCTACAAACAAGCCCAACAAACCAATTGCCAATGTACGCAGAAAGAGCAATGCCAATTATAGACCAACAAAATAAACAAATATTTATCATGGCCTTGAACGCAAGAATGAATGAAATTGAAAAAGAAACGAAACGAAAAAGGGTAGAAAAAGTCATCAATAAATTAGGCTGATTAAGAAAGAGACGGTGAACGAAAGTGGTGAACAATGAGGATCAGAGTTCTATTTGGATTAATAGCAATATAGAAAAAGTCTGGAATGCAATCATAGAACAAGACAAACTTTCGAAATGGTACGCACCTGGCTCACCATGGGAAATTCCAAACCTAAGCGTTGGTGAAGAAATGACTTTCACATTAATGCCAAGTATTCATAATCATTTAACAGAAAGAGTTCCAATGATTCTAACGATTGAGCATATCAAATTCCTAGAAGAGTTTTCATTTAGTCTATCTACTCCAAAAACAATTATCTCGATTCAACTAAAAGAAGAAGACAGAGGAACTAGCGTAACAATGAACTCAAAAGGCTTCGATCCTTCATTAGAAAATTTGAAAGCACTTGTAGAAGGATATGAGATTCCTAATGTGTAAGAAGAATGGAGCGGAAGGTGCTCGAAATGCGGGTAAGGTGAGACCCTGCAGGAGGCTCAGCTCACGCTCTAAGGAAAGCTAGCATCTTGAGTGGAATTTAATACACTTCATTTCAGAGCCTAAATACAAAAATAAAGGGGATATTATGAAAAACAAAAAACTTAAATACATAATAATTGGTATCCTTGCACTCATCGTTTTTATTTCTTTACGAAAAATAAATGAGAACAGAGAGAGAAATTTTGATGATCTAATACCGTATAAGCATAGGGAGTTTGAATCATTATCCTTTCGAAAGGATATAAGTTTAGAAGATACAACAAGAGCAGTGGATTGGGTTTCAAGTGATCAAAATCAAGTTGATGAGTTAATGAGGTTTTTAAGTCAATATCACCTAAAAAAAATAAGCAATGAAACGTTTAATGCACGTTTAAGCGAAAATAATGAGGGAGACTTCGATTTCTTTATTAATCACTCTAGAGCGAATGTTGCAATCGTTTTTGTTCAAGGAAATGTCGTTAATATTTTTGGGAACTATTATAAAGTTGTAAATGGACCGATTGATATGGAGTGGATCAGAAAATTCGATGACAAAAACGAAAAGAAATATACTCCTAAATAAAATACCAGGATATGATTCAGACTGATTGAAAACGCATGTCTTTCTAGGCTAGAAGTTACCATAGATGTTAATGTTCGCCGCCAACTTCTTGGAACCGTGCATTTAGATTGAAGTTTCCCTTATTAATCTCTTAATGAGAATGTAACTTTAAGAAATTAAATGCAATGTAAGGTGCTCGACCCCTATGGGAAATGCGGGAGGTGAGACCACACGGGAGGCCACAGGATGTGGGTCATGCATGCGTTACGACAGGACGTCGTGGTTTTAGCATGCCTTCCTTTTTCGAAGAGGCTCCGTTCACGCTCTATGGAAAGCGAGCTCCTGGAGCGGAATTCAAAACTCTTCTTTAACGAATGAATTTTATAGGCACAAAAAAAGGTCTTCGATTAGAAGACCTTTCAATGTTAAAATTATTTGATAGGACCACCAAGCTCAGCAAGTTGAGCATCAAAGCCTTCGAATTTTTTAAAGTTTTCTTTGAACTTATTCACTAATTCAAGCGCTTTAATTTCATATGCTGACTTGTCTTCCCAAGTTGTTGATGGAACTAATACTTGATCAGGCACTCCTGGAACGTGTTGAGGAATTGCAAGACCGAAAAATTCATCTTGGGTAGTTTCAACGTAATTTAAATCTCCTTCAAGTGCAGCGTGTACCATTGCTCTTGTATATGAAAGATTCATACGTTTACCTACTCCATATTCTCCACCAGTCCAGCCAGTGTTTACTAAGAATACATTTACTTTATGTTTTTCAATTTTTTCACCAAGCATTTTTGCGTATTCTACAGCTGGAAGCGGTAAGAATGGTGAACCGAAACAAGTTGAGAACGTTACTTGAGGTGATGTAACCCCGCGCTCAGTACCAGCTAATTTACTAGTAAATCCACTTAAGAAGTGGTACATTGCTTGTTCTTTCGTTAATTTACTGATTGGAGGTAATACTCCGAAAGCATCAGCAGTTAAAAAGATAATTGTATGTGGGTGTCCAGCAACACTTGGCTCAACAATATTTTGAATTGCTTGCATTGGGTATGCTGCACGTGTATTTTCTGTTAATGATGTATCGTCGTAATCTGCTAAACGACCGTCAGGATTGACAACTACGTTTTCTAATACTGTGCCAAATTTAATAGCAGAGAAAATTTGAGGCTCTTTTTCAAATGTTAAATTAATACATTTTGCATAGCAGCCACCTTCGATATTGAAAACACCATTGTCTGACCAACCATGCTCATCATCACCGATTAATTTACGGTCTGCGTCAGCTGATAATGTTGTTTTACCTGTACCAGAAAGACCGAAGAATAATGCTACATCACCTTCATTACCAACATTTGCTGAGCAATGCATAGGTAATACATTGTTCTGTGGTAATAGGAAATTCATAATTGAGAAAATTGATTTTTTCATTTCTCCTGCATATTCAGTACCACCGATTAGAATAATACGTTTTTCAAACGAAATAATAACGAATGCTTCTGAGTTCGTACCATCTACAACTGGATCAGCTTTAAAAGTTGGAGCAGAAACAATTGTAAATTCTGATTGGTGTGTAAGTAATTCTTCTTCAGTAGGGCGGATGAATAACTGATGAGCAAATAAATTATGCCATGCAAATTCATTAATAACTTGGATTGGTAAACGATATCCAGTGTCAGCTCCAGCAAATCCTTTAAATTGGAATAATTCGTTTCTATCTTTTAAGTAAGTAAGTACTTTACTATATAATTTTTCAAACACATCTGAAGAGATTGGTTGATTTACTGCTCCCCAATCAATTAAGTTTTCAACAGATGCTTCATTTACTATAAATTTATCTTTTGGTGAACGGCCAGTATATTTTCCCGTTGATACACTAACTGCCCCCGTTGACGTTAGAATACCTTCTTGTCTTGTTAGAACTTTTTCAACTAGCTCAGAAACGCTAAGTTGGTTATACATGCGATTACTTGAAAGTAATTCATTCAATTCAATATTTACATCAACTGTCTTCATATACTAATACCATCCTTTAAATATAATTTGTCTGCCATGTAGGTATCTCGTTAATTAGTATAACACATTTATTTTAATAGTGTATACTATTAGTTGGTAAAATGTGTAACGAAATTATTAAAAATCTTAAAATGAGTAAAACGGTATACTTAAAGGAGTTAAATAGCTTGTATGAAAGATATTATTAGGTATTACCCATTTAATAGGAATGAATGTAAAGTGTGTGATGATTTTTTATTTATGGTGAAATGTGTCTAAAGTATGATGAAAATTGTTGACAAGAAAGTTTATTTTTAATATGATACTTTTCATACGGATACTCTCTTATCCCGAGTAGGTGGAGGGATACAGGCCCTACGAAGCCCAGCAACCTCACTTTAAGTGAAAGGTGCTGAACCTGATGCAAGGCAATTTATTGTCTTGGACGATAAGAGCGAAAGGCAAATAACAAAACCTTTCCTCAAGCAATATGGATAAGAGGAAGGCTTTTTTTTTGCTCAAAACTTAAATACAGATGGCAATTTCGTAATTTACACTGAGTTATCTTTATCTTAAATGGGAAACATAAGATATAGGAAAACATTTTTCTAATCTTATGTTGAGAAAAAAGAGATCCGTCAATTCAATTTAGGAGGGGACTCAATGTCACAACGTCGTTTATTTACTTCAGAATCAGTTACAGAAGGACATCCAGATAAAATCTGTGACCAAATTTCAGATTCAATTCTTGATGCAATTTTAGCTAATGATCCAAATGCTCGTGTAGCAGCGGAAACTTCAGTTACAACAGGTCTAGTACTTGTTGCAGGTGAAATCACAACTTCTACTTATGTAGATATCCCAAAAATCGTTCGCGAAACAATTCGTGAAATCGGTTATGACCGAGCAAAATACGGATTTGATGCAGATACATGTGCAGTATTAACTTCTATTGATGAGCAATCAGCTGATATAGCTTTAGGTGTAGACCAAGCATTAGAAGCACGTGAAGGAAGCATGTCAGATGAAGAAATCGAAGCAATCGGAGCTGGAGACCAAGGTTTAATGTTCGGTTTTGCTGTAAACGAAACACCTGAATTAATGCCACTTCCAATTTCTTTATCTCATAAAATCGCACGTCGTCTAACTGAAGTAAGAAAGAATGAAACAGTTTCATACTTACGTCCAGATGGTAAAACTCAAGTAACAGTTGAGTATGATGAAAACAACAAACCAGTTCGTATTGATGCAATTGTTGTATCTACACAACATGGTCCAGAAGCAACTCAAGAACAAATCGAAAATGATATTAAAGAACTTGTTATTAAACCAGTTGTACCAGCTGAGTTAATCGATGAAAATACTAAATTCTTTATCAACCCAACAGGCCGTTTCGTAATCGGTGGACCTCAAGGGGATGCAGGATTAACAGGTCGTAAAATCATCGTTGATACTTACGGTGGATATGCTCGTCACGGTGGTGGAGCATTCTCTGGTAAAGATGCAACTAAGGTTGACCGTTCTGCTGCTTATGCTGCACGTTACGTTGCGAAAAACATCGTAGCTGCTGGATTAGCTGATAAAGCTGAAGTTCAATTAGCATACGCAATTGGTGTTGCGAAACCAGTATCTATTGCAATTGATACTTTTGGTACAGGTAAAGTTTCAGAAGAAAAACTTGTGGAAGTTATTCGCAATAACTTTGACTTACGTCCAGCAGGAATTATCAAAATGCTTGACCTACGTCGTCCAATTTACAAACAAACTGCTGCTTATGGTCACTTCGGCCGTACAGATATCGACCTTCCTTGGGAGCGTACTGATAAAGCAGAAACTTTAAAAACTGAAGCTGGTCTTTAATTAAAAAAGAGACTGTATACAGTATATGCTGTTACAGTCTCTTTTTTATTTTAAGCTTAATTCATCGATTAAATGTTTAAATGTATAATACGCTGGTTTGGGTGTATAATCATCTTTCATGAGTCCGAACTGATGAAATAAGTCATCTTTTGAACTATTGGCATCTCTTAGTCTAAAAAATTCGTAATGAGTAATGTTGAGCTGCTGATGAATATGATAGATTGTACGGATTGTCTCAATAACTTTAACCTGTTGATCATATGACCGTTCTAATTGGATAAATGGGTTCTTTCCTGTTGGCCAACCATTCTCAGTTATTCGAATTGGTAAAGAGCTAGGAAAGCCGTTAAGAGCTAGTATTTCATTTCGAAACTTTTGCAATAAATTCTCTACTGAAGAGGTTACTTCATTAATATTTAGTGGTTTTTCAAAAACATCGACATAAAAATTATGACCTACATAATCAACTGCCCGGATAAATTCATTGCCACCCTTCTTAACAAGGTCTTTCCAAAAATTAGGTAATGTTTTTTCACCCTCTGGAACAGAACCAAAACCAATTTTGACATCTACATTACATTCTTCAATTGATTTTTTTGCAATCAGTACACCTTCTATTAATGTATCAATTACATATGGCTTGAAACCATCCATAAATGATAAATTAGGTTCATTTGTAATTTGCAATGAGTTTAGACTAGTTCCATATAGTTGAATCACTCGACGAATAAATTTGAAATAGTACTCGAGGGATATTGCCGGATTTTGTAAACAACCGATTGTTAAGTCGCAGAGTATACCGGCACGGTTGTAACGATCGATCGCTGCAAATACTTACTCCTCTGACTCTGGTCCCATATAGACTGCATAAGTACGTGGTAAAAACGATTTCGACTTGCCTTTTAGCTCATTTACTGCAATTACAATCTTTTCGAAGTCATCAGCTGGTCCAGTAGCTAATCCCACCGGTGTACCAGCTATACTTAAAGGATATATGCCGAAAGTTAAACCTAAATTCTTCACATAGTTTCTCCTATCTTCATCATTAGTAGATTATTCTTTCTAAAAGCGGAATACTTTATCGCATAGACTATGCTATTAATAAAGTCATACGAATTAAGAATAAATTTAGAAACATTTTTATATAATTTTCTTTCAAAAAGTATGAATATGTAAGATGATATGATTGTGTATTATTTTCAAATTTAGCGTGATAAAAATGAAGGACGGAGGTGAGTGTAATAGGGGGAATGTACTCCTTATTACAGTAAAATGAATGATCGTACAGCACTATTAGTCGTGGATGTTCAAAATGCAATGTTTACTTACCCTGATTTAAAGTTACATAATGAAGAAAAGGTACTAGATAATATTTCTAGCTTAGTTGAAAAAGCAAGAGAAGTAAATATGCCGATTGTTTATATTCAGCATACAGAAGACGACTCTGAATATAAAGAAGGTTTATCGACTTGGGAAATTCATCGGAGAATTGAACCACGTTCAACTGATATCGTTGTGCAAAAAAGAACATGTGATTCTTTTTATCAGACGAATCTACAGGAAGAATTGAGTAAACTACAAATAGAAAAATTAGTCATCGTCGGAATGCAATCTGAGTTTTGCATAGATACAACAGTAAGAAGTGCCTTTAGTAAAGGGTACAACAACATTTTAGTTAAAGATGCACATAGTACTTTTAATAATGGTAATCTAGTAGCCTCTCAAATCATTAATCATCATAATGATATACTTGGTGGTGGGAGATTCGCTATGTTAAAAGAAACAAAGGATATATCATTTAAATAAATAAAAAATGCCACCGTAATCAGTACGGTGGTATTTCCTTTTATACATAACGCTCTTTTAGAATGTTTAAATGATGAAGCTCATGCCCAGCTATTACATATGCCATTGCTCGAGCAGTAGTTGGTGCATGATTAACCGAACCAATTGTTTGTAGAGATTCATTAGAAAGTGTTGAAAGTAACGACAGAGTAGATTGACGAACATTTGATAATTCGAATAGAATTTGGTGTAGTTCTAATTCATTGAATTGTGTATTTGAAGCATAGATATTTTGATCAAAAGAAGGTAAATTAGCTTTTTCGCCTCTAGCAATAGCTAATAAACGATAGCTCATTATTCGTTCTGTATCAGCCATATGACCAAGTACTTCTTTAATCGTCCATTTATCTTCAGAATATTTATAATTACCTTGTTCTGAAGTAAGTGACTGGCAGAACTTTTTTGTTTCGTCAATTTGGTTTAAAAGAATGTCAATTAAATTTCCTTCAGGTACAAGGTCGATATAACCTTTAAAATGATTAGGATATTCTGTTGCCTCAGGTTTTTTTAACATAGCAATTTCCTCCAATTTTCCATTTTATGTAAAATTAAACTTCTAAGTCTCAGTATACATTATGGTAAAATTGTGTAAATAGAATAATGAATTTTCAAAAAAATACTGAGAAGATGAGTGATTCATTTTGAATTGAAAATTACATTAGTTCATATATAAGATGAATGAATATACTTAGAAAATTGGTACAGTATCCACCAATACCAAAACAAAAAAATAAATAGAGGTCAAAATATGAAGAAATTTCTAGAGATAGAAAATTTTATCTCACAGAACAAAAGTGCCATCATCTTTGTGAGTGGATTGAATTGCGCTGTTTGTGACGCAGTATTTCCACTTGTTGAAGAACTCATAAAAGAGTATCCGAGTTTCAAATTGCTACATACAAAGGGAAATGAGGTTCCTGAGTTATCAGGTCAATACCAAGTTTTCACTGTACCAGCCATATTGTTTTTCTTTAATGGAAAAGAAATTGCTAGGAAAGTACGGTTCATTCGAGAAGAGGAATTAATCAAAGAATTCGACAGACTTAATGAATTTGCTGTTCAAGGAACAATGTATGAAGATTAAAAGAGGGTGATACAGTGGGAATAAAGGGTATTAATCATTTTCTATTTTCGGTTTCAGATTTACAGAAATCAATTGAATTTTATCATAAGGTTTTTGATGCAAAACTACTACTAAAAGGGAGAACAACTGCGTATTTTGATTTGAATGGGATATGGCTTGCTTTGAATGAAGAAAGAAACATTCCAAGAAGTGAAATATATCAATCTTATACACATATTGCTTTTTCGATAGATGAAGATGAATTTGACAGTATGTATCAGAAATTATTTAACCTAAATGTAAACATTCTAACAAGCCGCGAAAGAGATGAAAGAGATAAACAATCTATCTATTTTACGGATCCTGACGGTCATAAGTTTGAATTTCACACTGGTACTTTACAGGATCGGATGTCTTATTATAAACAATCAAAGGGACATATGACTTTTTATGATGAAGAATGAGTCTTGTTTGTGGAAGTAACTTTATTGTTACTTTTACAACAAATAAATATCTTGAATTAAAGATAAAATCCATGATATATTGTAGATGTAACAATGAAAAAACTTGGTTGTTTCATCAATAAATATCTTGAATTAAAGATTCTTTTTATAACAATTTTGTTTTAACAGAGCTATTAGAATAAAAAGGAGTGAAAATTTATGTTTGAAAAAATAAGTAGATACCAATTGGGAAAAGCAGATCATGGTTGGTTAAAAACAAATTATCATTTTTCATTTGCAAATTATTATGACCCAAATAATATGAATTTTGGAGATCTACGCGTATTAAATGATGATGTAATTAAACCAAACAAAGGATTTAATACGCATCCACATAATGATATGGAAATTATCACTTATGTCATTAATGGAGAATTGACACATGTGGATAGTATGGGGAATAAACATGTAATTGGTCGTGGTGATACACAATATATGAGTGCAGGAACCGGTGTATTTCATAGTGAGCATAATTTAGGAAAAGAAGAACTACGATTAATTCAGTTATGGATTATGCCAGATCAAACTGGTTATGCGCCAAACTATGGTGACCTCGTTTCCGATTGGAGCGAAAGAGAAGGAAAGTTTTATCATATGGTCTCTCCTGAGAATGGAAATGCACCAATAACAATTCATCAAGACGCAAATATTTTTTCTCTTTCATTAAAAGCTGAAGAAGAAATCTCCTTTAACGTTTCTGAAAAGAGAAAAGTTTATTTAGTATTATTAGAAGGAAATGCTAATATTAATGGAGAACTGTTTGAAGCCGGTGATGCAGTAAAAAGTATTGAAGAAGACATTCAAATAAAATCTAAAGATTCTTCTCATTATTTATTAGTTGAACTGAAAAAATAAAGAAGATATTATTAGATATTTATTTCTTTTGTAGTGAAAGGAGATTTGATCCATGAACACAAGTATTAAATGGGATGGTAAATTAGCTTTTTCAGGAATAACGCCTTCGGGTCATGAATTAAAGATGGATACTGCTGAGTCTCTAGGTGGGGAAAATAGTGCACCAACACCAGTGGAACTTTTATTAAATGCTGTTGCAGGATGTACAGCTATTGATATCGTACTCATATTAGAAAAAATGCGATTAAAATTAACTTCGTTTGAAATTGAGGTTAGCGGTGATCGTGCAGATGAGCATCCGAAAAGATTTACAGATATACATCTTCACTATATTTTAGGTGGAGAATTAGATGTTGAAAAAGTTAGAAAAGCCATTAAACTTTCGAAAGATAAATATTGTTCGGTGGCCCATTCATTAAATGCAAATATTTCGGCAAGCTTTACGATCAATGGAACAAAGAGTGATGAGACACTTTAACGGTAATTTTAAAAAAGAAAAAAGCATCAATGTCGATGCTTTTTTCTTTTTTTATTTCGCATTATCTAATTGTTTTTGTACATATGTAGGCAACATAAAACATCCTACGTGGAGATCAGTATTATAGTATTTTGTTTCGATACCTAGTGCATTCCATTCATCAACTTTTATGTCTTTAATTGGATCATATTTTTTTGATGCGAATCCAAATAGCCAATGTCCAGATGGGTAAGTGGGCATATGAAATTGGTATACTTTAGAAATTGGGAATGTTTCTTTAATTTTCGAATGCGCTCGTTTCATTTCATGTGCATAGCTTTCGTAATACGGACTTTCATGTTGGTTAATCAGTATTCCATCATCACTTAACACTCGTTTGCAGTTGTTATAGAATGCTACTGTGAATAGTCCTTCACCAGGTCCAATTGGGTCTGTTGAATCTACTAATATTAAGTCATAGTATCGATCATCTGCTTCTTGTACGAATTTTAACCCATCTTCAAAATATAGTGTTAGTCGTTTATCCTGGTCCAATTGTGAAGCGGTCAATGGAAGGTATTGTTGACATAAACGAACAACTCTTTCGTCAATCTCAACCATGTCGACGACTTCTATTGAAGGATAACGTAATACTTCGCGTGCAGTACCACCATCTCCACCACCAATAATTAATACTTTTTTGATTTTTGGATTCACTGCCATCGGAATGTGGGTAATCATGTCATGATAAATAAATTCATCTTTCTCAGTTACCATCATATAGCCATCTAGCGTGAAAAAAGTTCCAAATGTTTCGCTTCTGAAAAAGTCTATTTGTTGAAAATCACTTTTTTCCGAGTGCATATGCTCTTGCACTTTAATTGAAAACTTTGTATCTTCCTGGTGATTTTCTGTATACCATAAATCCATTAAGTTTTCCTCCAAACTTCTATCGACAACTTTTATTACATATGGATCATCATCATCATTAATTGTGATGGTACCTTCGTCTTTAAGGTATAAGTAATGCTGGATTAGTTCTGTGGAAATGAGCTCACCTGGTATACATAAAGGAATGCCAGGAGGGTAAATCATAATTGATTCACCACTAATTAAACCACTAGCATCATGAATTGAGATAATTCGTTTTGGATGATAATACGCCTCGCGTGGTGTCATCACCATTTTTGGGTTCTTCAGGGCGACACTAATGTCAGTATCTAACTTTGGTAATTTTCCGTAAAACCTTTCACTAATATCCCGTAAAGCGTCTAACAGTTTTTGAATGGTTTCTTCATTATCGCCAAGAGAAATAATGGCTAAAATGACATTTGGCTCTGCAAGTTCAATTTGAATGTTATATTCATCTGCCAGCATATCGTAAACCTTGAAGCCAGACATGCCTAAGTCTGACACTTTTACAACAAGCTTTAAATCATCATAATCGAAAACACCAACACCATTGCGATAAGATTCCCGGGTTATACATTGTAAACCATTCATTTCATTTATTTCCTGTTTTGCTTTTCTAGTTAAGTTTAGGAGCTTTTCAAAACGCTCTTTTCCTTCTAAATATAATTTTTTACGCGCTACGTCAATCGAACACATTAATAGATAGGAGGCAGATGTAGTTTGAAATAAATTAATTGTTGATCGAACTCTATTTTTCGTAATGAATCCATCGTTATGTAGTAAAACAGAAGCTTGAGTTAATGCTCCACCTGTTTTGTGTAAGCTCAACGTAACGAGGTCTGCACCTAATAATGCAGCATTCTCTGGTAAATCTGGATGAAAAGAAAAGTGTGCACCATGTGCCTGGTCAACCAATACGGGAATACTTCTTGAATGTGCAACATCAATAATTTCTTTTAAATTAGAGGTTGCCCCGAAATATGTTGGATTGATAATTAAAATCGCTTTTACATCGGAATTTAAGTCAAGGGCGTGCATGACTGCTTTAACTGAAATGCCATTTGCAATGCCGTAGTCATAATCGATTTCAGGCTCAATAAAAACCGGCTTTGCACCTGCTAAAATCAATGCATTAATGGCAGATTTATGAACATTTCTAGGTAATAAGATCTTGTCACCTTGTTCAAGGGCACTCATAATCATATATTGAACGCCCGAAGTTGAACCATTGACCAACATATATGCATGATCTGAATGAAATGCGTCAGCCAGAAGCGTTTCGGCTTCTTGAATAATACCTGTTGGGTGCGATAAATTATCCACACGCTTAGAAGAATTTACATCCATTTTAAGAGCCATATCACTCCAAAGTTCTCTTAACTCTTCAAGTGAGTTTCCTCTTTTATGCCCAGGTACATCAAAGCTAGTGATATCCTCCTTAGCATAGCGGACTAATTCTGTTAAAAGCGGTGTTTTATTGTGATCCATCAATATCCTCCACATCAGGACCATTCCAAAGGTTTTTCCCGTAAAAGATTTCATCCATTTCATATTTAACTTTTTCTTCTATTTCTTGAATTTCATTTTGATCCAATTTTTCTTTTGTATAGCCAAAGAGATAATTATCTAAATCAAATTGCTTTAATTTACATTTTGTATGAAAGATATTTTCTTGGAACACATTTACATCGATCATTTGATACATGTCTTTGATTTTCTGTGGAATATAATTTTGGATTGAATTAATATCATGATCAATAAATAATTTATATCCACTAACATCTCTTGTAAAACCACGAACTCGATAATCGATTGTCATAATATCCGCATCAAATTGATGAATTAAATAGTTTAATGCTTTTAGTGGGGAAATTTCTCCACATGTAGATACATCAATATCAGCTCTAAATGTACTAATGCCATCATCAGGGTGGTATTCAGGATAAGTATGGACTGTGATATGGCTCTTATCTAAAGCAGCTACAACTAGTTCAGGCAAGGGACCAGGTGATTCAGAATAAGTTTCAGAGGATGGATTATCAACCGGACCTTCTGATACTAGAATCGTAACACTGGCACCTTGAGGATCATAATCTTGTTTAGCAATATTTAAGATATGTGCACCAATAATATGAGTAACCTCCGTTAATATTTTCGTTAAACGGTCCGCATTGTACTGATCATCGATATATTGGATATAAGCTTCTCGCTCTTCTTTTGTTTTTGTAAAACAAATATCATACATATTGAAACTTAATGATTTTGTTAAATTATTAAAACCATGAAGTTGAATATGATTATTGTTTGATGATGACTTCATTTATGAGTCCTCCTAGTAACGAAGATAATTAGTTCCTATGTATTGTTTGTTTATGAATTATCCATTATTCACATAAGTTATCTTTTTCAGACGTTCCGATGTAGTCACCTTCTATCGATAGAGTTATAACTCCAATAAGCAATGAAATTTCTTAGAATAAAAAATAAAAAGCCTGAGAAATTCAAAACTCAGGCTTTTTGAGTGAAAAGCATAGGGGAAAGGGGAGGTGTGACGATTTCTTCGTATTCCATTACTAAAGCGTTTAATATACTGTTCCAGTCTTGCGTTAATGCATAGTCTCTTGCTTTTTTTGACATACGTTCTAACATATTGGTTTGTTGTAAACAATCTTCAATTGCTCTGCAAAATGACAATGTATTTTTCGGTTCACAAAGTATGCCGGTTGAATAATCTCTAATGATATTTTTTACGCCGCCAGCATTTGCACCGATTACAGGCGTGCCACATGCCATTGCTTCAAGTACAACATTACCAAAGGTCTCTGTATCTGATGGAAATACCATTACATCACTTACACTATAAATTTCAGCTAATTCATTTTTTTGTAAATACCCGGTATAGATGATTTGGTTTGTTCCTGTTTTTTTCATCATTTCTTCTTTTTTTGGTCCGTCTCCTACTATGACCCAAGTAAGCTGATTTCCAAAACGCTGTTTAGAATATTTCATAATATTTGTTAATGTATCTAAGTCCTTTTCGGGTGCAATTCTTCCGACGAAGCAAATAGTATATTTTGAGGTAATCTGATATTTTTGCTTAATTTCTTCTTGATCTTCAGCTGGTTTAAATAATGAACAATCTACTCCGTGGGTCCAAACTGAAAGATTATTGAATCCCTTGGTATTTAAGTGATGTAAAGTATCTTTTGATGGAACAAATATTTTTTTTGTTGGTCGGTGAAACCAATCTAGGTACTTCCATAAAAAGCTTTCTAGATAGGTTAATTTATAATAATGAAGATAATAATCAAAATTTGTATGGTATGAAGCAACTAATGGAATATTCAGTTTTTTTGCGATTTGAAGACCACACAAACCAATTGTAAAAGGTGTAGCGATATGGATGATGTCAGGATTAAATTCTTTTAATTTCTTCTTTATTTTAGAGAAATTAGGAAGTGAGATTTTACATTCGGGATATATTTTAAAAGGAACACTTTTTAATCTTGTCACATTCTCAGTAGAACCGGCTCCACAATCTTCAGGCGAAAAGACATGAAAAGAATGGCCGTTTTCGTTTAAATAGTTTGTGAAACGATTTAAGGTTTTTGCCACACCATTCACTTGAGGAACATAGGTGTCGGTAAAAATTGCGATTTTCATGTTTTTCCCCCTCATAAGTTATATATCAAAAAAAGTGAAATTAATGCGGTAGAAGTACCTAATACAAGACCGCAAAAAACGTCAGTAGGATAATGAAGACCTAAATAAATTCTCGAGAAAGCAACACATCCGATTATAGGTAGTATGAAAATTGCAGTCATTGGTATATAAATCATAATTGGTAATGCAACCGACACAATCGCTGTTGTATGACCAGAGGGGAATGAATAATCAGTTAAAGGTTCTTTCGGAACAAACGCTCCTTCTAACTTTAAATAAGGTCGTTTACGTGGATAAAATTTTTTAAAAAAGTGTACAGGTATATGACTAAGTGTTAGCGTACATGCACTCAAAATAGATGCCTGATGTAAATCATTTCGGGAGAAGATTAATAGGATTAATGTTGACACAATACAAAAAGTTGCACCGCCAAGATGAGTAATTGTACTAAAAAATAAATTCAAGTAACGCTTTTGGAATAATGAATTAACGCGATAAAACAATTGGCATTCGAATGTATAAATCTTTTGAAGAAGTGCGCTCATTTTTCATCCCTCATTATAAGTGTTATTTGTAAATTAATTATAAAAAAGGAATATGGATTTAATTAGAACCTTTTGTAAATGAACAATGTAAAAGTGTAAAAAAATGTTAAGAAAACCTGATTTGCTTAAAATACAGCCGTTATAATAGCGTATGGTAAATTTCCAGATTGGATCGGACGAGCAATGTAATAAAAAAAGAGACTTATCAAAAAGTCTCTTAGCTTTGAGGTGAATGATTTGATTCAACTCTTTTATAATATTGTCCTTTTTCCACATACTCTCTACGAATACGGTTCATATCATCAATGTCTTCTTTGGTTAGTTCTCGTACGACTTTAGCAGGTCTACCAAATGCTAATGAATTTGGAGGAATGACTTTGCCACCTGGAACTAAACTGCCAGCACCAATCATTGCACCTTCACCAATTTCTGCTCCATCTAAAATAATTGATCCCATTCCAATCAATGCATTTTTACGAACAGTACAACTATGTAAGATTACACTATGCCCTACAGTAACTCCATCTTCCAAAATCAGTGGATAGTTAGGACTTTGATGAAGTACACATAAATCTTGTACATTCACACCATTTCCAATGATTGTGTCGTTAACATCTCCACGAATAACTGCTCCAAAGAAAACGCTACTTTTTGCGCCAATTGTGACAGAACCAGTAACTGTTGCATTTGAAGCGATAAAAGCAGTTGAATCAATTTGGGGTTGCTTCCCGTTATATGGTAATATCATACTTATACTATGCCTCCATAATTTATATTCTATATACTGAGTATAAACTTATTTAACTAACTTGTAATTAATGAAAAACAGGGAGGAGTGAAAAAATGTCACTACCTAGAAATCCAGTTCAATTAATGCCAAAGGTTTATAAAAATGTATTTCCTTTAGTGCACCAGGAATTAGATTATTGGAAAAACTTTGCAAGTAGAATTCCAGATCCAGAACTTAGAAAACAAGCATTAATGAGTATTGATACAAAAACGTTCCATTGTGAGGGTGGGGCAATTTTAGCATTACTTTCTGAAAAGAACATAAAACCAATTATTGAATTTATAGTTGCCTATCAAACTATTAGTGATTACTTAGATAACTTATGTGACCGAAGTACCTCACTTGATCCTAAGGATTTTGAAGCATTGCACGAATCGATGATTGATGCAGTTACTTGTCAAAAGTCAGATCAACAATATTACCGATTTAGAGATGAGCAGGATGATGGAGGCTATTTAAATGCGCTAGTAGAAAAATGTCATCAAAGCTTAAGACAGTCACAGTATTACGGTGATATTAAAGATTATTTAATACAATTAGCAGATTATTACTGTAAATTGCAAATACATAAGCATGTTAAGATGGATGAACGAGTACCAAGACTCACAAATTGGTTTGAAAATTATCAGGCGGATCTTCCAGATTTAGAATGGTATGAGTTCTCTGCATGCGCAGGTTCAACGCTAGGTATTTTCTGTTTAGTTTCGTATTCATTTAATGAGAAAATTACTAAAGATTTATTTGAACAAGTTTACAATAGCTACTTTCCATATGTTCAAGGGCTACATATTTTACTTGATTATGTAATTGATCAGAAAGAAGATGAAGATGGTGGAGATTTAAACTTCTGTAGTTATTATCCATCTAAGGATGTCATGTTAAATCGCATTGAATATTTTTCAACGAAAAGTGATGAATCATTAAAAAACTTAAGAGATTATCGTTTTCACCGTATGATTTATCAAGGGTTGCTTGGTATTTATTTAGCAGATAAAAAAATGGCAGGTCCTGATGAAATGAAAAAGATACGAAGAGGTATTGTTAAAAACGGCGGATTCACTTCATTCTTTTTCTATGGAAACGCAAAATTGTATTTTAAATTAAAAGAATTAAAATCGAATAGTAAAAAAGTGAAGCATTCAGTGTAATGCTTCACTTTTCTTTATGCAGAAATTTCTAAGTCAGTGCTTTTTTCTGTGAAGAATATTTTCATCAGTAGAGGTGTAACGATTGTCGTAACGAGCACAACGATCACAATGATTGAAAACATTTTATCAGTTAATAATTGGTTTGCTAATCCTGTTGATGCGATAATCAGTGCAACTTCTCCTCTGGAAACCATTGCTGAACCGATTCCTAATGAACTTTTACGATTAAAGCCAGCAAGCTTAGCACCAAGCGCACCGCCAATAAGTTTCGTTGCGATTGCAATCAGACTTAATACGATAATCATTGGAATCGAAGTTGTGATTCCAGCAAACTGAACTGATACACCGATTAACGTAAAAAATACAGGTACAAATATTGAGTAAGATATCGTCTCAACCTTCTGAACAACTTCATGTTTAAAATTAGTAACAGAAATAGAAACGCCAGCGATATATGCCCCGATAATGGCAGCTACCCCAGTTTTTTCAGCAAATATAGCAAAGACAAAGCAAATAATTAATGCAGCTGAAATTAATGTTTCAGATACATTTAATTTTGTAAATCTCACTAAAATCCAAGGAACGACTTTCCAACCTACTAAAATGGCAATGATAAAAAATGCGAATTTTTTCAATAGCATAAGAGATAAATTTACATCGCCTCCACTAAAGCTCATAACAAAGGCCAAAGCAACAATGACAAGCACATCATCAATTACTGCAGCTCCAAGTATTGTGGCACCTTCTTTAGAATTTAATTGTCCCATTTCCTTTAATGTGGCAACGGAGATACTGACACTAGTTGCAGAAAGCAATAGTCCTAGAAAAATAGCCTCAAAGTTAGATAGATGAATCATCATTCCATATAAATAACCAATACAAAGTGGAAAACCAATTCCTAGAATTCCTACATATGTTGAGGCCTTCCATGATCTTTTAAATTCCTTCACATCAGTCTCTAATCCCGCTATGAACATAAGAAGGATGACCCCGATTTCACTGATTTCATGAAGAGTGTCAGTTTCTGTAACTAGACCAAGCACTGCTGGTCCAATCAGAATCCCAACAAGTAGTTTCCCTAAAACTGCGGGTTGACCAAATTTCGTACTAACATCACCTGCCAATTTAGAAGCAATTAATATGATAGCTAATTGAACATAAAGCATAAAAGTTTCCTCCAATCTAATTTTGGTGCATAAAAAGAGCCTGCGACATTAAGATAAGTAAAAGACATACTTATCCCAATGTGACAGGCTCCTCCAAGGTTTGCATTCAATTAATATATTATATGTATAGTATAAACGAAGGTTGAATAGTAATACAAGATAGAATTGCAAAAGAGGAGGGAGGGAGAGGAGGACTAAAAGATGTTTTGAACAAAGATTATTATATAGTCTTTGAAATTATAGGTTGATAGAACCAGAACCTAGTAATTGAATGTATAAATATTTGGTAGGTAAGAGATTTGTAAATAATTTGCCACATATTTATAAAAATAAACTGAAAATTTATGGTAGTGTTGAAATTAGGACTGTTTTTAATGTTTATCAGTATTCAGTAGGTTCAATCAGGGGGAGATTACATGCTAAAATCACCAATTGGAAAATTTAGATTGATGGGGTTAATAGAGGGCATATCGTTACTCGTATTATTATTTATTGCCATGCCACTTAAGTACTTCGCGGGTTTACCAGAAGTTGTGACATTAGTCGGCTCACTTCACGGTTTCTTTTTTGTTTTATATGTTATAACAATTACATATGTTACCTTTAAAATTAGATGGTCTTTCATGTGGGCAATATCAGCGTTTGTTGTTGCATTTATTCCTTTTGGTAATCTTATACTTGATGCGAAATTACGTCGTTCGTTCACAATATAATTAAAGTAGATGGGTTTTACAGATTTCAAATATGATCGGCTTAATGTAAATAAAAAAGGATAGGTAAGCAGATATGATTTCTGCTTACCTATCTTTTTTCTTATTCTGAAAGGGTTACGTTATGTTCCACTACTTGATGATGTGATTTGTTCGTTGTAAATAATTTAGACGAGAAAATAGGATATAGAACAGGAATCACCAAGAACGTTAATCCAATAAACCCAATTAAGGAAGCAAGAGCGGATTGAACAAACAGGTAACTACTACTAAATAACAATCCTGCAAAAATTGCACTTCCTACAACTCCAACAGCAAACATACTTGCGATATTACCTGCTAATAAAGCTTCTTTATCTTCTGTGTCAGTAGAAGGATTAACATATAAGTGAGCCAATAAAGTACAAGCAAGAGCAAACACTAAGTAGATTGCAAAAATTGGAACTAGGAATTTCAGGCCTAATTGATCGTATTGTCGGATAAATACTTGCTCTGCAAAAGCATTCCCAGCGATATAAACAATCGCTGCTGCACCAATTGAAATAATAGAATAGAAAATATTTCTATATGCAATTGTTAATAATAAAACAGATGCAATTAATGAATAAGTAATTAACCATTTTAAATCATCAGTAATAATTGGTTTTAAACTATATACTGTTGAAGGATCTTCAGCTAAAGCTAAATTAGCGGCTTCTAAGCCTTGATCTTTTAATGATTTAAGAGCAGTTTTTCTAGCTTGATCTACTAAATTAGTGCCTTCAGTAGAGATTGGTGTTTTTTCAAATGTAACATCAAGCGTTGTTACTAATGAATCTTTTGACATATAGTTATCAAAGATTTTTTGGAATTCTGGTTTGCTTAATGCTTCTTCTGGTAAGTACCAACCCGTTAAACTTGGATTAAAGCTTGTTGTTAAACCACCTAAATAGCCTTGTGCATTATTTAAGCCATCATAAATTTGATTTAATCCACCAACAGTTTGACCTAATCCATCTTTCAGTTCTCCAACTTTATCAACGAATAGACCAATACCATCACCTAATTGAACTTGACCATCCTTTAGTTGACCTAAACCATTTGTAACTTGAGGAACATTTTTAAGCACCAATGATTGACCATCAGCAGCTCTTTCAATTCCATTTTCTAATTCACCCATACCAGCGTACAGTTTTTCTAAACCAGCTACTAATTTTGTTTGGCCATCTACCACTTGACCCATACCTGCATTAGCTTTTTCAAGACCAGCTAAAAGTAATCCCGCACCGTGTTCAGCTGTACCTACTTTTGTAATGAATTCTGTTAAACTATCATCTAACAGTTTAAGCGTACCTTGTAGTTCTTTGTAGTATGTATCTGAAGTGATTTCAGGATACTTTTTACCTAGACCTGCAGCCAACTGTTGAGAACCTTGAATACCAGCTTGGATTTTAGCAAGGTTCATTTTAATATCACTAACACCGTTATAAAGTGTTTTAAAGTTCTTCTCAATTGTTTTGTATCCTGTTAATAATTCTTTACTTCCTGCTATTAATTTCTTTGTACTATCTTTTGCAGTTCCTAAGCCGTCATGTAGTTGACCAGCTCCAACAGAACCCTTTCTTAAACCATTTTCAATTTGTGATAAACCATCTTCTAATTTACCAACACCTGTTTCAAGTTTTGTTGTACCAGTAACTAACTGATCAATACCATCAGTTGCTTCTTTTAATTTAGGAGAAGAACTTTCTAATTCATCCTTTGCTCCTTGAAGTCCTTCACGAATTTGATTAACTCCATCATTTCCTTTACCAATACCATCCTTTAAAGTAGCAGCTTGTGTAACAAGCATTAATGGATCTAATTCACTACTAAATGGACGAGAAGCACTTCTTACGGATTCTACTCCATCCATTTGTGAAAGACTGCGAGATAATGCTTCGATAGTAGTCATTCCTGTTACTGTATTCCATGGCACAGTATTTTCGATAACAAGTTTCAGTGGTGTAGATTTACCTTCACCAAATTCTTTTGCAACTAATCTTGATCCTTTAGCTGCATCTTCGTTTGGAAGACCATCTACTGTACTATAAGCAATCTTTTGTTGGTATAGACCAACAATTGGTGCAATGATCAATAAAGCTACTAAAGTAAAAATGCCACCTCTTCTTACAACTAAGCTGTTCCATTTTTGCCAACCTACAAATTCTGCTGTTTTAGTATTAGGAATAGAGAGTGACTTCCCAAATACTGCAAATAAGCTAGGTAAAAATGAGATTGAAGCAAGATAAGATACGACACCTAAAACTATTAGTGCACTTAAAGATTTTGTGATTTGAAATGTTGTATTTAGTAATCCAATACTTAGTAATGTAAAAACCGCATGTGAAACTAGTAAACTATATTGTTTATTTGATAATGCAAAAATGAGTGAGTGTTCATTCGATTTTTGGGTAGACAAAATTCCAGCATAACGGTAGTACAAACTAAAGCTTGCAACAATACTTAGTAAAAATGCGAATAAGCCTAAAGCAAGTGGAGCGATGTTCGTAATCGGAAGCTGACCATTATCTACTAATAAGCTATAAATCGAAGCGCTTACTAAATAATTAACTAAAGTTAGAACAACAGCAGATACTACAACAAGTGGTTTACGTGTGATTATTACCGAAGCAACTAATGCAAGAATTCCAGCAATGATAATCCCTTTTTTTAGCCCTTCTTCGTTTTGTAAATTTGCTTGTTCATCAACGAAAATCTTACCTGTTACAATTCTTTCTAACCCATCAACTTTTGACAATGATTGTAATTCTTTGTACAGAGTTGTTAAATTTTTACCTTTAATATTTAACGTACCTGATAATAAGATTACTTTTCCATCTTTTGATTCTAATGTATTTTTTAAAGCGGGTTCGTCAATTGAATTAGATACAGAAACAAGACCAATTGAATCTTTATTATCTTCAAGATTACTTGCAACATCTTTTACAGCCTCTTTATCTGAGTCCGATAATTTTTCATTACTGTAAAAAACAATAGCAAAACTCTTTTTGTTCTTCGGATCCATGTCATGATCAAGTTGGATCTGTTCGGCTTTCATAACTTGCGTGCTTAAGGGTAACTTTAATGTTCCTTTTTCTTCAACTAAAGAAGATAGGGAAGGGGATAAGAAACTTAGTGCGATCGCAAGTACTAGCCAGATAGCAACAACTAAGTATTTTCGTTTTACGAAAAATGATGACATTGATACACCTCCGTTTAATTTAATTAATACAACATTTTGTACAGTTACAGGAATTTAGATTGAAAATTCTGAATTTAGTTAAAATAAATAATTAGAGCTAAAACCTGTACAAAAAGACTGTATGTATATCATTTTAATTCAGACTTATTTTAAAAATTAGACAAAAAATTAGACAAAGTTTTTAAAAAATATTTCAATTTACAACTCGAAGCTTGTCTAATGTTCCTTTTTTCGTATTGTGAAATAATGATAAGAGATAATCAATTTGTCATAAGAGAATTATTGTATATAATGCAAATAGACTACACGTAGAAAACGTTTTCATTACAATCAAACTATTATTACGGTATTTTATTTTAAAGTAATATTTGAGTAGTAACTGGACATGTCGAAAAAGGTCGAAAAATACTTAAGTATATAAAGGCTAAATGAAGTGGCTAAATAATTGAAAATGCGAGGCAATGATATTAAAGAGTAATTAAATATGGAGGTAGTTAACAATAAATGGATTTAGGATGCTTTATTAAATTTTTGTTCGCAGCATTACAAAATTAAATTTATCATGGTCTTTTCAAATGATACAAGAAAAGCATATCTTCAAAACAATATTGAAGATATGCTTTATGATTAGTTTTTTGGTGCAAATCTAGTAAAAAGATCTTCATGAACTCTTTTCATTTCATTATGAAATTGTTCATGATCAATATTATATTTACTTAATAAATCTTTAAATGATTTATTTTCCTTTTTAGCTGCGATAATATTTTCCATTGGTTGGTTTGACAGTTTAGAAACAACAGCTACAAAGATCAGTTTTTTCATTTCAATCTTTTGATCATTTACAAGTTTATTCACATTAGCTTCTGGTTGATTAACATAATTAGAGATATATTTAACAACTTCTTTTTTATGCTTATTTAACAGTTCATGATGCTTATTGTCATGATGATGTGGGTGTCCATGATGTTGTGGTTCATTATGTTTAGGATTAAATTTAGACCAATCAACTTCTTGTGCACCTACTGAAATCGTACCAAAAGTTAAAGCACTTACCATTGCACTAGCTAGAATCAATTTTTTCATTCTAAAAACTCCTTTTCATATTATTATTTTTTTAGAGTGCCCAACTTTTTAAGAAAAATTTACCAAAAATAAAAATTACATAAAAAAACTGTCTAGTAATAAAACTAGACAGTTTGAGAAGTTAACCTCTTTTTTCAATTGCAACGATAAAAGGTGGATTGTTTGCTTGATTTAAAAACCGATATGTTAATACATGTGCGTGATCCTGTGGAATATTTTGAACATAGTCCATCAATGTATCTTTTTCAATTTCTCCACCTTCATGACCATGATAGATCACTACAACGATTATTCCTTCTGGTGCCATTATTTCAAGAATTTGATCAATCGCAGAAATTGTTGATGAGGGGACAGTGACAATTGTTTTATCACTACCAGGTAAATAACCTAAGTTAAAAATTGCACCCTTTACTTTTCCATGTAAATGATTTGGTACCTCATTTTGTACATGGGAATGACTATTTTGAATGAGTGTCACTTGATTAGATAAATTGTATTTTTGAATACGTTCAGTCGTATTTTGTATCGCTAACTCTTGGATATCAAATCCATAAACATGTCCCGTTTCTCCAACTAAATTAGCTAAAAAAGCTGTATCATGACCATTACCGATTGTTGCATCTATGGCAATATCTCCTTCTTTTACAGCTAATTGAAGAAGTTTTCGAGCATAGGGTAGAATTCGTTCTAAAATCATGTTAATTGTACTCGATTTTTTGCAAATTTACCTTGCCAGCTATTACGACGCTCAAATTCACGATCAATCGCATTTAATACTTCCCATTTTTTCAAGCTCCACATTGGTCCAATTAATAAATCAGGTGGGCCGTCACCGGTAATTCGATGAACAATTACATCACTTGGAATGATCTCTAACTGATCAACGACTAACTTGATATAATCATCAAAGTCCATAAATTCAACTAGACCTTTTTCATATTGTTTCATCATCGCTGTTCCTTTTAAAAGATGAAGTAAGTGAATTTTAATTCCTTGAATATCAAGTTTTGCTACTTCAAGAGCAGTTTCCATCATCATTTCAGGTGTTTCAAGTGGTAAGCCATTAATAATATGTGAACAAATACGGATATTATGCTTTCGTAATTTCTCGACACCTTCAACATAAGTTTTGTAGTCATGAGCTCGGTTGATAATATTTGCTGTTTTTTCATGAACTGTTTGTAATCCAAGCTCAACCCATAAATACGTTCTTTTATTTAAATCAGCTAAATATTCTACAACATCATCTGGTAAACAATCAGGTCTTGTTGCGATGGATAGACCTACAACGCCTTCTTGTTCTAAAATTGGTTCGAATTTTTGTTTTAGAACTTCTACTGGGGCATGCGTATTTGTATAGGCTTGGAAATATCCTAAATACTTTCCAGTTTGCCATTTTTCATGCATTCTATCTTTGATTTTATGGAACTGGGTAACAACATCTTCCGCACGGTTACCTGCGAAATCACCTGACCCAGAAGCACTACAAAAAGTACAACCACCGAACGCAACAGTACCATCTCTGTTTGGGCAATCAAAGCCAGCATCAATGGAAACTTTAAATACTTTTTCGCCGAATTGCTGTCTTAAATGATAATTCCACGAATGATATCTTTTATGATCTATTGTATATGGAAAAGGATTATTATTTGTCATTTCCTCATCCCTCCCTTAATTTAAGTCACTATTCTCGATTTTATCACGCTCGCATTAGAAAACCAAATGGAAAAACCTCTCTTTACTGTAAACAAATTTTTGTACTTTGTTTGCTTGCTTGGGAGACACTATCCTTTAGGTAGCCAAAAAGCCGCCCAAATATATTACTTTGTAAAGTCTGAAGGAGGAATTATTTTGCCAATAACAGATCGCGCATTCGGACAAGAACAAGTGAAGCAAGCAAAAGCTGCCTATGACTATGCAGTACTACAGTTAGAAGAAGGTATGAGACAGGAACATTTTAATGGGATAGAGTACTCAGATGCACAAATGCAGCTAGAGCAAGCTATTCAAAAGCTTGAGCAAGTAGAACGACTAGCAAACCTAGAAAACCGAGACGAATTTAATCGTTTACGCAGACAACTAGTCCAATTACAGCATCAAATGATCATAACTCCGCACTAAGTAGAGGGTGAAAACATATGCAAGAATACACTCGTGAATTTATGTATCTTGGGAGGAACTATAATATGGCAAAGAACCGATCAAAAAGTAATAATCCAGAACAAAAAACAAAAAACGCTACAATTACTGAGTTCTCAGGAGAACTTTCTGCTGTCGACAAAGTAAAACAAAGTAATGCAAAAAAAGGTCAACCGCAAAGATCTAAGCAGTAACTACAATGCATCAAGCACAAAAGAAACTGCCCTATTAGGGCAGTTTCTTTTATTAGTTACTGGATTGCTTTATTATCAAATGTTTTTGCTAAAATATAGCTTGTGTCACCAACTTTGATATATGAAATCTTTACGGGGTCGCCGATTTTTGTAAGTGCAATTTCACGTGAAATTTCTGTTGAAACAGAGAAAATCCTGCCGTCTTTCTCAAGCATTAAATCGTAAATACTTTCACCTTGTTTCAAGGTTAATCCGATTCGGCTAACTTTTCCTTCAATTTCCTGGTACATATCAGAATCCTTTAAGTTTGCAGAGGATCCTTTCATAGCTAATACCTCAATATAATTATTTAGCGTTGATTGGAGGGTATTTCCTGTACCTACAATATTGTAGTTTCTTACATTTACCATACTATACATTTTAATAAGGCCTTTTTTGTCTTTTAAAGCCATAAAATAAGTTGGTTCATTTTGTATATTAATTAATGTTGGATAGGTTGCATTATATCTAAATTGTTGGACTTTACCTTCTGCAGATGTCATTCCAGCCTTTTCAGTTGCTCCAGAAATTTTGTAGATTGTCGTGTGCCCAGTTCGGGTATCGATTAACGTAAAACCACTTAAGCTTTCATCTCTACCAACTGATGAAACGCCTGTATAGTAATACATCTTTCCATTATTCGTAATTGCTTTAATTCCTTCTGTAGTTGCAATTTTATCCCTGTCACTCCAGTTAAAGTAACCATGAATTAGCGTGCCCCAATCGTCAAAATGTTCGACAGCTGTATCAGCAGGGTACATGCGCTCAATCCAACTTGGTGCATTTTTTAAAGAATATTCTTTTGTAATACCCGTTTGAGCATCGATTACCATGACACCTGTAATTTCTTCTGCACCACCGATTTTATGATAATCAAATTTTGAAATAACCCAATATGGCTTCCCGTTATCATCAATTTCAAATGTATAGTCTTTTAAACCTGTATTTTTATTATGACGGAATGCATATCTCATTAAATCGTCACCAAAATAGGCACTATCTAAATAGCGTAAATGAATTTTCTTTCCATCTAAATTTGTAACTAATTTAACATCATCTGGATTACTGGCATTCACCATTAAATATCCTTTTGTACCAATTTTATTTTTATAGTATTTAAAGAATCCCGTATGTTCTAATGGACCAACGTAATACATGATTCCGTTTACTTCTTGAAGTGTTAAGTGGTTAATGTCTGATTGTGATCCTAGTGATGGAACCTCACCTAATTTTTTATCAGCCATGTTTAATGCTAATGAATGATCAACGATTGGAATTTGATCTAAATCAGCAACCTTCATATCTTTCACAAATTCTTTTTTCTCGACGTCACCAATCATATTTCGATAAGCGCTAGCATCACCAAGTCTTGAGTTCAAAACTATAAGGACGATGAATAGGATTATGGCGATCAGTGCTGCTCCAATTACGCTAACTTGCGCCTTGAAATTTTTAAAATCAATAATGAACAATACTGCTAAAATTGCAAATGGAATAATACTCATTAAACCAAATCCGATAAAACTAATCGTAGTATCATGTGGCAATAAGTTAAAATACTGCATGATAAAATAATAGACTACCGTCAAAATAATAAATGTAATGTATTTAGTCATTTTAAAAGATGATGCCATTCTATGACCTCTTTTCTTTCATTCTGAATTTAATCTTAACAGAATTTTTGAGTGTTGAATTAAGTATATTTTAAAAGGAAAAATATTCCCCAGTTTTTTTAGTTGAAAGGTTACATTTTCTCCTCTACAATAAATAAGTTATATAGAGAAAAAGGGTCGGCTTAAAGGGGAGTACAGAATGCCAAAAAAACTCTGGTTTTTATTAATAGGTATGATTTTAAACGTAACAGGAAATTCTTTTTTGTGGCCATTCAATGCGATATATATACATGAACATTTAGGAAAGTCCTTGTCAGTAGCAGGGCTTATTTTAATGTTTAACTCATTGGCTGGCGTTTTTGGTAATATGCTCGGCGGTTGGCTTTTTGACAAATTTGGGGGTTATAAGTCAATTTTAACAGGGATCATTATTACTTTTCTTTCAATATTAGGTTTAGTCATAAATCATTCTTGGTCATTTTATAGTTTTTTCTTAATCACATTAGGTTTCGGTGTGGGAATTGTCTTTCCATCTATGTATGCAATGGTCGGGGCTGCTTGGCCAGAGGGTGGACGTAAAGCATTTAATGCACTGTATGTTGCTCAAAACTTAGGTGTTGCAATCGGTACTGCTTTAGGAGGAATCGTAGCGGATTTCGATATCAATTATATTTTTACAGCTAATTTGATCTTATATATTATTTTCTTTTTTGTAGCAGCTATTGGATTTAGAAATATGGAAATAACAAAGGATGAAAAGGTAGTGGACAGTGTAGGGAAAGATAAGCCTAAGTTTTCTCTAACTCCATCAATGAAAGCTTTATTAATTGTTTGTTGTTCTTATGTTTTATGTTGGCTAGTGTATGTTCAGTGGCAGACGACAATTGCTTCAGAAATGTCTAATTTAAAAATTGGATTAACAAATTATAGTCTTCTTTGGACAGTAAATGGCGCGTTGATTGTTTTAGCTCAACCAATTGTATCAACGATTATTCGAAAATATGTTACAAGTATGAGAAAGCAAATGTTATTTGGAATTGGATTTTTTATTGCGTCCACAATTCTTGTCAGTACTGCAGAACAGTTTTCAATGTTTATGATTGGAATGATTATTTTAACAATTGGCGAAATGTTTGTATGGCCAGCAGTTCCAACAATTGCAAATATGCTTGCTCCAAAGGATAAGTTAGGAATGTATCAAGGGATCGTAAATAGTGCTGGTACGGTCGGGCGAATGATTGGTCCTTTACTTGGAGGGGCAGTAGTAGATACATTTAGTATGAAAATATTATTTATAGTATTGGTTTTCTTCTTAGTAATCAGTATGTTTTTTTCTGTACTGTATGAAAAATTTGCAAAAAAGGTTATGAATGCACAAGAACAAACTGTTGCTTCATAAAATAGGCAATGTATAATTGACCTTTTTCCTTGGTTATAATAAAATGGTATAAATTAAATCTAAATGATCGGCAATGATTGGGAATAGTAATGAAAGTGAAGAGGTTTAGAGAGTTGACGGCTGGTGAAAGTCAATCCCTTCTTTTCATGAACTCGCCCATAAGCCACATTTGTGAACGGTTTTTTACCAAGTAATGAATGTCGTGTTCCACGTTACGGAAACAAGTGAATGTATTTATACATTAATTTGGGTGGTACCGCGGGAAATCCTCTCGTCCCTTTTTGGGGCGGGAGGATTTTTTTATTTTCATAAAAAATACCTGCGATACTGTCAGCCGAGCCATTTAATCATTAAAAAGGAGGCAATAATATGAGTTTTAATCATCGTAATATTGAACAAAAATGGCAATCGTATTGGTTAGATAATAAAACATTTAAAACAACTGACGATACAAGCAAGCCAAAATTTTATGCACTAGATATGTTCCCATATCCATCTGGTGCGGGTCTTCACGTAGGTCATCCGGAAGGCTATACAGCAACAGATATTTTATCAAGAATGAAAAGAATGCAAGGGTATAATGTACTTCATCCAATGGGGTGGGATGCATTCGGATTACCTGCTGAGCAATATGCACTTGATACTGGAAATGATCCAGCTGAGTTTACGGAAAAAAATATCAATACATTTAGAAATCAAATTCAAGCTCTAGGTTTCTCTTATGATTGGGATCGAGAAGTAAATACAACTGATCCTAGTTACTATAAGTGGACACAATGGATTTTTTCAAGAATGGTTGAAAAAGGATTAGCGTATGTTGATGAAATTCCGGTAAACTGGTGTCCAGCACTTGGAACAGTTTTAGCAAATGAAGAAGTAATCGATGGGAAGAGTGAACGTGGAGGACATCCAGTTGAACGTCGTCCTATGAAACAATGGATTTTAAAAATTACTGCTTATGCAGACAGATTATTAGAAGATCTTGAAGAATTAGATTGGCCAGAAAGCTTAAAAGAAATGCAACGAAACTGGATTGGTCGTTCTGAAGGTGCTGAAGTTTACTTCAAAGTTGAAGGATACGATGAAAAAGTAACTGTATTTACTACTCGTCCAGACACATTATTCGGTGCAAGTTATTTAGTATTAGCTCCGGAACATGATCTAGTAAACAAAATTACAACAGCTGAGCAAAAAGATGCAGTTGAAGCATATATCGATTCAATCAAATCAAAAAGTGATTTAGAGCGTACAGATTTAGCTAAAGATAAAACTGGTGTATTTACAGGAGCTTATGCAGTGAACTCTGTAAACAATGAAAAGCTTCCAATTTGGATCGCTGACTATGTACTTGCAAGCTATGGTACTGGTGCAATTATGGCAGTACCTGGACATGACGAACGTGACCACGAGTTTGCAGTTCAATTTAACTTACCAATCGTTGAAGTAGTTGAAGGTGGAGATGTTCAAAAAGAAGCTTACACTGGCGATGGTAAACATGTTAACTCTGATTTCTTAAATGGTTTAAATAAAGAAGAAGCAATCGAAAAAATGTTAGAGTGGTTAGACTCTTCAAAAACTGGAGAGAAAAAAGTTACGTTTCGTTTAAGAGATTGGTTGTTCTCTCGTCAAAGATATTGGGGTGAACCGATTCCTGTTATTTTCTGGGAAGACGGTACAATGACAGTTGTTCCTGATGAAGAATTACCACTAATTCTACCAAAAACTGATGATATTCGCCCAAGCGGAACTGGTGAATCACCATTAGCAAATATTACAGAATGGGTAAATGTAGTTGATCCTGTTACAGGTAAAAAAGGGCGACGTGAAACAAATACAATGCCACAATGGGGTGGAAGCTGCTGGTATTACTTACGTTACATCGATCCTACAAATAATGAAGCGATTGCAGATACAGATTTATTAAAACACTGGTTACCAGTTGATGTTTATATCGGTGGAGCAGAGCACGCAGTACTTCACTTACTTTATGCTCGTTTCTGGCACAAATTCCTTTATGATTTAGGTGTCGTTCCTACTAAAGAACCTTTCCAAAAGTTATTTAACCAAGGAATGATCTTAGGTGAAAATAATGAAAAAATGTCCAAATCAAAAGGAAATGTCGTAAACCCAGATGATATCGTAGCAAGTCATGGTGCAGATACATTACGTTTATATGAAATGTTTATGGGACCGTTAGATGCTTCGATCGCTTGGTCAGAAAATGGATTAGATGGTTCACGACGTTTCCTAGATCGAGTATGGCGTTTATTTGTTTCTGATAACGATCAAATTTCAGATAAAGTTGTTGAAGGCATAACAGTAAGCAATCTTGAAAAAACTTATCACCAAACAGTGAAAAAAGTAACAGAAGACTTTGAAGGACTTCGTTTCAATACTGCTATTTCACAAATGATGGTATTCATAAATGAAGCTTACAAAGCTGAACAATTACCAAAAGATATGGTAGAAGGATTCATTAAATTGTTAGCTCCAGTTGCACCTCATATTGGTGAAGAAATTTGGAGTAAACTTGGTCACGCTGATTCAATCGCATATGCAACATGGCCAGCTTATGACGAAGCGAAATTAGTTGAAGATGAAATCGAAATCGTCGTACAAATCAATGGTAAAGTAAAAGCAAAATTACTAGTTGCTAAAGATGCTTCTCGCGAACAAATGGAGCAAATTGCACTTTCTGATGAAGCTGTAAAAGAGCAAGTTGAAGGAAAAACAGTACGCAAAATTATTGCTGTTCCTGGCAAGTTAGTAAATATCGTAGCTAACTAATATTTACAAAAAAAAGGACTGATCTTTATTGATCAGTCCTTTTTTCTCTGTTGATGTTAAGTGCATTCATGCATAGAAAAATATTATATCGAAATAAACCATTGACAGAATAGTAGAAAAGCATCTATAATACAAAACATACTTAATAAGGACCGTAGCTACGTCTTAGAAGTTAATAGAATAATTGAGCAATGAAGGGAATTTAAGTAGTGCTTATCTCACTGTTTTAGAGAGCTGATGGAAGGTGCAAATCAGTACAAAGATAAGAGTGAATTTCAATCCTGGAGCATTTTTTTCGAAATAAAGGGCTAATCTTTATAGAGGAAAAACGGTCAAATATGATCGTTAACAACGTCGAGAGGCAGGCTTAAGTATAGTCTGCAACTAGGGTGGTACCGCGAACTTTTCGTCCCTACTGATTTATTCAGTAGGGGCTTTTTTATTATTCGGAAATGCAAAACAATTAAATATAGAACGTGCAATGAAAGGAATTTAGTAATACTTATTTCAATGTTTCAGAGAGCTGATGGTTGGTGAGAATCAGTATAAAAGTAAGTATGAATTTCAATCCCGGAGCATCTTTTTCGAAATAAAAGGTAACTTTTATAAGGGGAAGACGGTCAATCGATCGTTAATAAAGTTAAGAGGCAGATGATTATTAGTCTGCAATTAGGGTGGTACCACGGTGTAAATCGTCCCTGTCGTTAATGACAGGGGCGATTTTTTTATTTGAAAAAGCATAATC
This sequence comes from Bacillus sp. JJ664, assembly GCF_036962205.1. Lineage (NCBI taxonomy): Bacteria > Bacillati > Bacillota > Bacilli > Caryophanales > Bacillaceae > Bacillus > Bacillus sp. JJ664. The sequence goes on from NZ_JBALMS010000050.1 coordinate 58,758, forward strand.
GACTAAATTAAATTTATGAAATGAATAATTGATAGATTAATAAGATATGAAGGAGATATTATCATGGAATTACAGAAAAGTTTATTACCACGTCATATACGTTTAATGGCACTCGGAGGAGCAATTGGTACAGGGATATTTAAAGGAACGTCTGAAACGGTATCAATAGCGGGGCCAGCGGTTATTTTTTCATACTTATTTGCAGGCTTATTGCTGCTTGTTGTTATGAGTGCAATTGCGGAGATGGCTATTGCATACCCAGGATTAAATATGAAAGGGTTCATTCGTAAAGCATTTGGTAAAAAAGTGTCATTTGTGATTGGCTGGTTATACTGTTTCATGTGGTTAGTAGTATGTGTCATTGAAGTAATTGCTGCAGGAAGCTTTCTACAGTATTGGTTCCCTTCAATGTCTTTGTGGTCATTAAGCTTTATAAGTGCTATTTTCATAGTTGCAATTAATTTAATGAATGTTAAGAGATACGGAGAATTTGAATTTTGGTTTGCAGGTATTAAAGTTACGATGATTGTTTTATTTATTGTTTTAGGTGCAGGAATATTATTTGGAATCATACCGAGTAATGATACGAATTATATGCAAAATTATATTCAATACGACGGATTCTTCCCACATGGCTGGTCAGGCGTATTTTCAGCTCTATTAATCGTCATTTTTTCATACGGTGGTTCGGAACTAATCGGATTAACATTAACTGAAACTAAAGATGCTGATAAAGTGCTACCTAAAGTCATTAAAGGTGTAATTTGGAGAATAGTGATTTTCTATACACTTCCAATTCTAATCATTTGTGGTTTAATCCCATGGAATGAAATTGGTAATCAAGCAAGTCCATTTGTTCAAGTGTTATCAACAGTTGGCTTTAATGGTTCAGCTCATATTATGAACTTTGTTTTAATTACAGCTGTTTTATCTGCAGCAAACTCTGGTATTTATGGATGTACACGTATGTTGTTTTCTTTAGCTTCAGAAGGAGAAGCACCAAAAATATTTTCACAAGTTTCTAAGAACGGCGTCCCACTATATGGTGTTATCTTGAGTGCAATTATTCTTGTAGGCGGTACATTTGTTGCTTACTTCTCACCAGATCGTGTTTTTGGATATTTAATGGCAATACCTGGATTTACGGTATCCTTAGTATGGATTAGCATCTGTTTAGCACAACTAAAATTACGCAAAACATATGCTGCAATGCCTCATTTTAAAGTATGGGGATTTCCTTACATCACTTCATTTACAGCAATTGCATTAATTATCAGCTGTGTGGCATTTGCATTTAGTGAACAAAATCGCGTAAGTATTATGGTTTGTTTAGGGATTTTAATCTTCTTAATACTTGGCGCAATGATTGTAGATAAGAAGGATAAAGACCAGCATCTTACAATAACGAAATAAGTAGAATAAAAGAAAAATAGTTGTTACGGCAGCTATTTTTTCTATTTAATGTAAACCGTATTACTTGGATTTCCATTACGAATTCACCTTACCTCTAATGCAGCCATAGCAAGCATTAGGGGTATTTATTTTGTATTCAAACGACTTCAAAACCTTCTCATTATTTGGTAAAGTAAGTTTTTCTTTCAAAATTAATCTTTATTTTATAGATTTTTCAATTGTATTAATAAACTATTAAACTTTAATTAAATCAACAAAAATGAGTTAAAAAGGGGTGATAATGTTTTTGGTCTACTTATTTAATTTTAGATCAGAGGAGTGAATGAAGTGGCTAAAAATAAATACATAAATGAAAATAGTCGCGCGGATAAAAGAAAATTACAAAGAAATGTTGAAGGAAATTGGAATCAAAGATATTTATCTATATTCATAACAATTGCTGGTGTTATCATACTAGGGGCTACGGCTATTTTTTATGTTTATCCAAAGATTATGATGGATGGGAATACAACGAAAAAAAGTGTTTCTACAGAGGAAGCTAAAGTAGTTAAGAAAGAAGAAAAGAAAGAAGAAACCTCTGAAAAAACATCTCAACAAAAAGCTGAAAAACCGACTAATCATCAAACGAAGATAGTAGAAAAGAAGCCAATCTCAAAAGGTTATATTTTACCAGAAAGTAACACGATCAAATTAACTGACGAAGTACTAGGGAATCTGTCCACAAATGAGTTAAGTATAGCGAGAAATGAAATCTATGCGAGACACGGTTATATTTTTAAGTCGAGTGATTTAAATAAATATTTCTCAACTAAGTCTTGGTATAATCCAGATCCAACATATAATGGTGCTTTAAATGAAACTGAAAAATATAATATTAACTTTATTAAATCTAAGGAGAAATAAAAATATTATATTAAGAATCCAGACAAACGAAAACAAGACCACTTAAGTGGTCTTGTTTTTTTATATCTAGTATGAACTAGCTTGTGTACTCGCAGGTATGATGAGACCATCCCCGTTAAATGTATAGGCGTTTGAGGACACGAAATTTGTTTGTTTCATTTTTTTACTTTTTAGATAAACTTCGACACGTCCTAAGTTTTGTAGTGGTAAGATTCCAGTAGAAAAAAGATTCTCGTAATTTAATGGAGCTAGAATGACCTTTGTTTTAAAGCTTGCTGATGAAAAAGCTGTAGGTATAACAATGTCTGATTGTACTTTTCCTTCAATTTGTTGGTTTAAAACTGTTAAATTCGTCTTCCATGTTGATCGATCTACAAGTTTGATATTTTTAACTTTGCTAAAGGCATATTGGTCTAATAGCTTTATATCATTTGCATATTTATCTTTATCCGAACGGAGAACAACATGAATTAAAGTGATGTTGTTTTTCTTGTTTGCTTGAATCAATGTATTTTTGGCTGCATTTGTATAGCCAGTTTTTGCGGCTAGAAAGTTTGGATTACTATAAATTGGGCTGGACTTTGTTAAAAGTACTTTTTGACGAGATGTTTTTACGTAAGTTTTCGTTAGGCTCATGGCTTTTACCATTAAAGGTTGTTTAATGGCTACTCTTGTAATCATGGCTAAATCATATGCCGTAGTTTTGTGAGTTGAATTTGGTAAACCACTTGCATTTGTAAAATGAGAGTTAGTTGCGCCAAGCTCCTTCGCTCTTTTGTTCATTAATTCAGCAAACTTTGAGACACTACCACTTATTCGCTGACCAATTGCATAAGCTATATTATTATTACTATTGAGCATTAATATTTTTAGTGCTTCATCTCTAGTAATTTTTTCACCTGATTTAAAAATGATTTGGTCATTGCTTCGTTCTTCTTGTAAACTTCTGCTTGTCATTGTAATTGTATCGGTAGGTTTTAGTTTTTCTAATAAGAGTAATCCAGTTAAAACCTTCGTCGTACTAGCAGGGAAATCTCTATAGTTTCCTTTTTTGGAATAAACAACCTCGCCAGTTTCAGCAACAATGGTAATTGCTTTATTACTATATACTGTAGGTGTCTTAATGGAGGCTTGAGTTGAGGGCGTTGGCAGAATTGTTGCCAGGATAAAAATTGTTGCAAAAAACAATAGTAACTTCTTACTCATTTTTCTCTCCTTGAAATTAACAGATTTGTTCAAAATTTATTAAAGTATATCATATATTGTTTATCGTTAAAAACAAACATATCTTGTTAAATAATCATACATTTTGCATAGATTATAAGAACTTGTTAAGATTGTGTCATATAATAAGGAGGAATGAGTAATGAATTCTATTTCTGCAAATGAAGTAAAAGATCGCCTAGATGCAGGTGAGACTCTTTTTTTAGTAGATGTTCGTGAAGATTATGAAGTACAACATGGGAAAATCCCTGAAGCAATACATATTCCAATGGGAGAAATACCAAGTAAATTAGATGTATTTAATAAGGAAATGGAATATATTTTCATTTGTAAAGCTGGAGTAAGAAGCGAAAATGTGTGTGAATATTTAACAGAGCTTGGTTATAAAGCAATCAACATGGAAGGTGGAATGATGGCTTGGGAAGGTGAATTAGATTAACAAAGAATTCAACTTTACTTTTCATTTTCCACATAGTATGATTATTTCAATTAGTTAGATTTCAATGAAAAACACTATAAAATAAATAATAGAGGTGCTTTTGTGAGTGCGGTAGGTTCTAAATAGGAAAAATTTAATGAAATAAGCATGATGTAAAGGGGATTTTTGTATATAAACACCCCTTAGTTTTGTCATGATTTATTTCTCAATACCTATGAAGATACCTACGATACTTTATAAAGCGTGTAACCATGTTAGAATAACTCTATCCTTTTTTGAGTTAGTTTATTTTAATTAGTTGCACATGCCTTGTAATGTAAAGAAAGCTGCGGTATCTCCGCAGCTTTTTTATGTTTATTTTAAAAAGGTGAAAGCTAAATACAAAACTCATTGGGATCTAATGAGTAGGTATCTTCATTTATGATCAAAAAAAGACATGGTGAGGAGAATAGAAATTGAACGAGATGACTTACGAAAAGTTACAATATAATGATTTAAAGGATATGATTAAATCCTATTGTGTTAGTGGATTAGGTAAGCAATTGATTGATAAATTGGAACCTAGCTCAAACATCAAGGTAGTTAAAAATCGTTTAAACGAGACAACGGAAGCAAGAGCGATCTTAGATGCAGAGGGTCATGTACCATTTTTAGGTGTTTCAAATATAGAAAATATGATCAATAATCTTGAAAAAGGCTTGATTCTTGATCCAAGTGATTTAGTTAGCATATCGGATTTTTTAAGAGGATGTAGGAAAATTAAAAAGTTCATGCTTGAAAAAGTCTTTTTTGCGCCAGTTTTAGCATCTTATGCGAACTCAATGACTGAATTTAAAAAAGTAGAAGAGGAAATTAACTTTTCAATAAAAGGAAGCATGGTTGATTCAGCTGCTAGTAAGGAATTAAGACGGATAAGAAGCAATATTGAAACTGTTGAGGAGAAAATTAAAGAGCGTTTAAATAAATTTTTAAATAGTAGTGCGAATAAGAAATATATACAAGATTTCTTTATTAGCAAGAAGGATGATCGTTTTACAATTCCAATTAAAGCTTCATTTAAAAACCAAGTAGCAGGAACTGTTGTTGAAGCTTCTTCTAAGGGATCAACCGTTTTTATGGAATTAAATACAGTTACTAAATTAAATGGAGAACTCTCAATTTTAAAAGCTGAAGAAGCAATGGAAGAATACCAAATTCTAGCTACTCTATCGGGAATGGTTTTAGAGAATATTTATCAGATTAATATTAATATGGAATTGATTAGTCAGTATGATATGGTGTTTGCAAAAGCGAAATTTAGCAAACATATTGGAGGCATTGAGCCACAGTTAAACGATTATGGATATATAAAATTAGTGAACTGTAAACATCCCCTTTTATCAGGAGATGTTGTACCTCTTAACTTTGAAATCGGAACAAATTATAGGAGTTTAATTATTACAGGACCGAATGCTGGTGGGAAAACAATTGTTTTAAAAACTATAGGATTAATCACATTGGCAACAATGTCAGGTTTTCACGTGTATGCAGGCAAGGAAACTGAAATCTCGGTATTTGAAAATATCTTTGTGGATATTGGTGATAATCAAAGTATTGAAAATGCGCTAAGCACATTTTCATCTCATATGAAAAACCTGTCTGAAATCATGAAAGCCTCAAATAATAGTACACTTTTATTATTTGATGAGATTGGAAGTGGAACTGAACCGAATGAAGGTGCTGCCCTTGCCATTTCAATTTTAGAAGAGTTTTATCAAATGGGATGTATTACGATCGCGACCACTCATTATGGTGAAATCAAACGTTTTTCAGAAATGCATAGTGATTTTATGAATGCAGCAATGAGATTTAATAATGAAACATTAGAGCCACTATATAAATTAATGATTGGAAAATCTGGTGAAAGTAATGCATTATGGATTTCGAGGAAAATGGACATACGTGAAAAAATACTACTAAGAGCAAAGGAATATATGGAAAATAAAGCGTACCATTTAGATAGAGTAAATGAAAGTAAGCTACGAAAACCTAAAGTCATTAAAGAAAAGGTAGAAGTGAAGAACATCTTCCATAAAGGAGATCGTGTAAAATTACTAGACTACGATCAATTCGGAATAATATATAAAGAAATAGATAATTTTCATAATGTTATCGTGTATTTTAATGGAGGATTAATTGAAGTAAATGATAAGCGAATTTCATTAGAAGTTAAAGCAACGGAATTATATCCAGAAGGGTATGATTTGGATACATTGTTTATTGACTATAAAACAAGAAAAATGGAGCATGATATCGAACGTGGTTCAAAAAAAGCACTCCGAAAAATTCAAAAAGAAATCAGAAAGAATAAAGAGTGAGGTTATATGGATTTTATCATAAGACAAGAGCATACGAATGATTATCTTGAAACAGAAGATGTTGTAAGGAAAGCATTTTTGAATGAAACATTTAGTGATAAAACTGAACATAAACTTGTTAGTAGAATTAGAAGGTCAGATGCATTTATTCCAGCGCTTTCATTAGTAGCTGAAAAGAATCAAGAAATAGTTGGGCATGTTCTGTTATCGAAAATTACGATAGTGAATGATGAAAATATTGTAAATTCCTTAGCATTAGCGCCCGTTTCTGTTGACCCAAAGTATCAGAAAAAAGGTATAGGTCATAAGTTAATTTCTAATGTATTAAAAAAGGCAGTCGATCTAGGTTATGAATCAGTTATTGTTTTAGGGCATAAAGATTATTATCCAAAATTTGGTTTTAAGCCAGCACATTTATGGAATATAAATGCGCCATTTGAGGTTCCAAGTGATGTATTTATGATTTTAGAATTAACTGAAAGTGCACTTGAAAAAGTTCAAGGCGTTGTGGTTTATTCGAAAGCATTTTTTGAAGAGGATTTTTCGTAAACTCCAGCGTTTGAATCATATTTATGTTAGTGAATCAATGTAAAATAGACAGCTCCTTAAAAAAAAGGGCTGTCTATTTTTTATTAAAACGATTAACAATTAGAGTTTCAGCATATATTGTAATAATACCTCATATATTCTTCATTGAGGTCTGCATAGTTAGAAAGGAGGGGGTTGATTTGCCAAAATCATTGAAAGTTGATATTACGGATAAAGTGATTGGGAAGTTTAAGGATGGATATATAGAATTGTATTCCTCTAAATATTTAATTGGGAAATTCTTTTTTAAAGAAATGGAACAGACTTTCCAATTGGCAGAAGGATATGTCGAAGAGGACGGTAGATTTTATTTATTGATTAATTTGCATCATGAACCATCTAATGTACGCTGAAAGACCTTAATTTAGGGACGGTGAATTTGTGTTAAAGACAAAAAAATATGACGAAGAGCATGAGATACCTTTCGCAAAATCGCTGGTAAAGTTATTAATAATAAACAAAAAAATAGAGAAGTATTACGCTAAAAATATATTAGTCATATTAAATGAAAGTAGATGTGATCAAATCTTATGCTTTTCAAAATATAGGACCAAACGAAAAAATGGTATTCGTTCGGTCCTTTGTTTATAAATAGATTAAAAAGTAGCATATTCAGCAGCAGATGCACCAGCTAGTCTACCTGTTACAAATGCAGCAGTAATATTATATCCACCAGTATAGCCGTGAATATCTAATAATTCTCCACAAAAATATAATCCATTCATTAATTTTGAAGACATTTCTTTTGGGTGAACTTCTTTCGTTGATACCCCGCCACCAGTAACGAAAGCTTTTTCTATTGATAGCGTACCATTAACGACAAATGAAAAGCCTTTAAACGATTGGACAAGCTCTCTAATTTTAAGCGTACTAATTTCATTGCATGGCGATGATTCGTCTATCCCATTTTTTGCTAATAAAAATAATAAGTAACGTTCAGGTGCCATACCTTTTAAAACATTTTTAATCGCTTTTTTGGGTTCATTCTTTACAATTTTCATTGTTTCTTGGAATAAATTTTCTTCATTTTGTTCTGGGAATATATCGATCGCCATTGTTACATTTTTTGTATTGAATTTTTGTTGCACTTTATACACAAATTGGCTACAACGTAGAGCTGCCGGACCAGAAATACCAAAATGAGTAAAAAGCATGTCCATCTTATGTGAGATTACTTTTTTACCTTTCGGATTTAAAACGCTTAATTCAATATCTCTTAACGCTAAACCTTGTAAAGTTTTACGTTGAATGAAATCCTCAGAGGAAGTAATTGGAACTTCAGTCGGGAATAATTCTGTAATCGTGTGCCCAGCTTTTTTTGCCCATGCATAGCCATCTCCAGTAGAACCGGTATGTGGAACTGATTTGCCTCCTACAGCCAAAACTACGCTTTTCGTGTTAATAACTGTACGATCATTTAACAAAATCCCTACAACTTTACCATTTTCATATAGTACGTCTTTAACAGTTCTATTGATTTGAATATCAACATGATGTTTTTTTAACTTTTGAAGTAATGCTTCAAGAACAGATTTGGAATCGTTAGAAACAGGGAACATTCTTCCGTGATCTTCTTCTTTTAACGCAACCCCCATGTTTTCAAAAAACTGAATAATATCTTCATTATTATAAATTGAAAAGGCACTAAATAAAAAACGTCCGTTTCCAGGAATATGCTTAATAACTTCTTCAACAGGCAAACGATTTGTTACGTTACAACGACCACCACCTGAAATAAGTAGCTTTTGCCCAAGTTTACTTCCTTTTTCAAGCAAAAGTACTTTTGCCTTTTTTTCAGCGGCACTAATGGCAGCCATTAATCCAGACGTGCCACCACCTATTACAATTACATCATAGTTCATTTTTTCACTACTTTCATTACAAATTGTTTCATAAAGCATAACATTATTTCAAATAAGCTCCAACTTCTTACCTATTTTTAATTTTTTCTTTTTATATGAATATGGTAAGATAGATTAGTTAGTTTGATCGAATTAGTAGGAGGCAGTTTATGTCAGATTCAAAATTGCTACGTGGTACCTTTATTTTAACTGCTGGAACTTTTTTTATAAAATTTTTAGGGATGATTTATACATTCCCATTTTTTGCATTAGTTGGTACACAAGGTTCTGCATTATATAATTATGGTTATGTTCCATATACATTATTCATTAGTATCGCAACTGCAGGTGTTCCTTTAGCAGTAGCGAAGTTCGTTTCAAAGTATAATGCAATAGAAGAATATGAAACAAGTAGACGATTATTTCACGCTAGTCAACTACTATTAATATGTACAGGTTTTTTAGCATTCCTAGTTTTATATTGTATCGCTCCACTTATTGCACCATTGATGCTTCCAAAGGATACGCATGGAAATAGTGTTGAAGATGTAGTGGGGGTAATAAGGATTGTTAGTACAGCTTTAATATTTGTGCCTTCTCAAAGTTTATATAGAGGATTTTTCCAAGGGCATCAGTCTATGGGACCAACAACTGTCTCACAATTATTTGAACAAGTAGTTAGAATTGTATTTACTTTAGTAGGAAGTTACTTAATTCTGAAGGTTTTTGGTGGTACAATTACCCAAGCAATTGGATTATCTACTTTTGCAGCTACTTTAGGTGCAATTGGAGGATTATTAATTCTATTTTGGTATTGGAAAAAAAGAAAGACTCATTTAGACGAATTACTTCCGAAATCAAAAGGAAATATCAATCCTACCAATATGGAAATGTTTAAAGAATTATTTTCATATTCGATTCCGTATGTATTTGTTGGGTTAGCAATCCCTTTATATCAGCTTATTGATCAGTTTACATATAATCGTACAATGGAATCGATTGGTTTAAAACCAATTGCGGAAACAACATACGTAATGTTTTCATTCACAAGTCACAAATTAGTTATGATACCTGTTTCTCTTGCGACAGCATTTGGATTAACATTAGTGCCCGCAATCACAGAAGCATATGTAAATAAAAATTATAAAAAATTACATAGTCAAATCACGCAAACATTCCAGGTCGTGTTTTTTTTAACACTACCAGCAGTCGTTGGTATTTCGGTTTTAGCAGAACCAATGTATAGCGCATTCTATGAAAAGAGTCAACTTGGTGGAATAATCCTAGGTTTCTACGCACCGGTTGCATTACTATATTCACTATTTACAGTTAATGTTGCAATTTTGCAAGGAATAGACAAGCAAAGATATGCAATTAAAGGACTAATATGGGGAGTAGTCATAAAAATCGCTCTGAACGTACCTTTAATTCATTTGTTTCAAACAAAAGGTGCGATTTTAGCAACAGCATTGGGCTATATGTTTTCTATCGGCTATAATTTCTATTATATTAAAAAACATGCAAATTTTTCTTTCAATAGGGTATTAAGACGAATTCTATTTATGATTTTACTGTCAGGTATAATGGCAGGTGCAGTATTTATAGTTGAACAATTTTTAGGTATATGGTTCACATATAATGATGGCAGACTAGTTTCAATGATTTTAGTTTTAATTGGAGCTGCTGTTGGTGCAGTTGTTTATTTAGGAGTTGCATATAAATTAAACTTATTTGAAATTATATTAGGAACTAGACTGACAAATCGCTTATTTAAAAGAGGAAAATGAGGATAATTCACATATTGTGAACCATTTGAAGAAAATGGTTCACTTTTTTTAAATTAGTTTTGTTAGAAAAGAGTGTTGAGGTATCATATAATCAACTCGTATTCCAAAAACGATGCTCTCCTTTAGGAGTAGCGGTATAGGTGAGACCCACTGGCAGAGTTCGCTGTTAAGGTAGCCTTTAACAAAATAAGAAAGACAAGGTGTAAAATCATGAGAATCGATAAAATATTAGCAAACATGGGTTATGGTAGTCGAAAAGAAGTAAAAGGTTTATTAAAAAAAGGTGTTGTGAAAATAGGAGATCATATTGTTAAAAGTCCAAAGGAACATGTCGATTTAGACAAACAAGTGGTCTCTGTAAATGGTGAAGTTGTAGAGTATAAAGAGTATGTTTATTTAATGATGAATAAACCACCAGGTGTTATTTCTTCGACTGAAGACTCAGAGCATGAAACGGTGATCGGATTACTAGAATATGAAGATATTATATTTGATCCATTTCCTGTAGGTCGTCTTGATAAAGATACTGAAGGATTATTATTAATTACTAATGATGGACAATTGGCCCATCAATTACTTTCACCTAAAAAGCATGTACCAAAGAAATATTATGCTACAATTGATGGAATTGTTACTGAAGAGGATATTAAAGCATTTGAACAAGGTGTAACACTTGATGATGGTTATGAAACAAAACCTGGTTACTTAACAATCTTAAAATCAGATCAAGAATCTGAGATTGAGCTGATCATCATGGAAGGTAAATTCCATCAAGTAAAAAGAATGTTTGAAGCGGTAGGCAAGACAGTAACTTATTTAAAGAGATTAGAAATGGGACCGTTAAAGTTAGATGAAACCTTGGAGTTAGGTGAATATAGAGAATTAACAGATGAGGAACTTGAATTACTACGATCAGTAAATGAAGACAAATAACGAAAAAAAACACGTATCTTGATTAGACGTCAGACCAATCAAGATACGTGTTTTTTTTTACGTTTTTTTAAGAGGTTGCTTTTACTTTTTTTCCTGTTACGGCCCACTTTCCCCTACTCGGACTATAAACTAGATTATTAAACTCTAAAATGTTTAAATCTCGTTGGATTGTTCTAGGTGTTATACCAAACTCCTCCACTAGGTCTTTTGTAGAAACGGTACCATTTTCACTAATATACATGTAGATGGCTTTAATACGAGTTAGCATTCGAGAAGTTCCAGAATTCAAAAAACCACTCCTTTTACCGCTAGATTGATCTCATAACAGGTTGAAAAATATTTTACTAGATTAAGCTATATTTTCATTGTACTCTTTTTCAGAAGATTCATAACAAAATTTATGAAAATTATACAAAAATTTAATGAAAATTTGTGCAAACGTAATCACTAAATGAGTTTCAGGTAATATATTCTACAAAGATTGTCATAATCCTTCTTTTTTCGTTCCAATTATAAAGAAATTATGATTAAATTTTAGAAGATGATAGAATATCTACATATAAGGAGGTTTTTTTATGACACAAATTAATTGGATGGAAGAAGTCTTAAAACGAAAAGACGATTTTCTAAATCAAACGATTGAGTTATTGAATATCGAAAGCGTTTACGATGAATCAACTATTACAAAAGAAGCACCAATGGGTAAAGGGATCGACGAAGCTCTTACATACATGTTAAACCTAGGTGAAAAAGATGGATTTACACCAAAAAATGTAGATGGATATGCTGGTCATTTAGAAATGGGTAGCGGTGAAGAGTTAGTAGGTATTCTTTGTCACTTAGATGTAGTACCTGCAGGAGACGGTTGGTCACACGATCCTTTTGATGCAATTATTAGAGATGGAAATATTTATGCTCGTGGTGCAATCGATGATAAGGGACCAACAATGGCTGCTTATTATGCGATGAAAATTGTGAAGGAATTAGGTTTACCGATTAATAAGCGTGTTCGTATGATCTTAGGGACTGATGAAGAAAGTCAATGGCGTTGTGTGGATCACTACTTTGAAAAAGAAGAAATGCCAACAATGGGCTTTGCACCTGACGCAGATTTCCCAATCATTTATGCTGAAAAAGGTATTTTAGATATTCAATTTAACCAAGATCTATCTAATGAAAACACTGAGAGTGAATATAAATTAATTTCATTTGCTTCAGGTAGACGTGTAAATATGGTGCCTGACCATGCGAAAGCGATCATTTCAGGACCAAAATTTGATGTAGACGCTTTTAATCGTCATATAAAAGAATTAGGTTGTAAACCTAGCATGAGCGAAGAAAATGGTTATCAAGTTCTTACAGTAGAAGGCGTATCTGTTCACGGTATGGAACCTGACAAAGGGAAAAACGCTGGTATTGCATTAGCAAGCTTTTTAAATCAGTTTGGAATGAACCAACATGCAGAAAACTTTATCAAATTTATTGTTGAAAACTTTAAAGGTGACTCACGTGGTAAAAATCTTGGGGTTGCATATAGTGATGATATAACTGGTGATTTAACAATCAATCTTGGAATTATGCAATATGAAGATCAAAAAGGTGGAACTTTTGGTTGTACTTTACGTTATCCAGTAACGACTGAAATTGATTCAGTTATCTCAACGCTTACTACTAGTGGTAACAAATATGGATTTGAATTTAAAGAATTAAAAAATTCAAAACCACATCATGTACCACAGGATCATCCATTAATTCAAACTTTACAAAAAGTTTATGAAGAGCAAACTGGTGAAGAAGCTACTTTATTAACAATAGGTGGAGGTACATATGCACGTTCTCTAAGTGCAGGTGTTGCATTTGGACCACTATTCTTAGGTAAGCCAGAAGTAGCTCATCAAAAAGATGAATATGCTGAAATTGAAGATTTATTAAAAGCAACTGCAATTTACGCACAAGCAATCGCTGAATTAGTAAAATAATAATAGAAAGGGAAAGTAAGTTAAATACTTTCCCTTTTTCAACATGTTTAATAGTTAAAGTCTTTGGAGAGACTTTGCGTTTACAGATAATTGAGAGGAAAATGATTTTGAACAATATACGTGAAAAAAGTATTATTTACATATTTATGGCTTATTATTTTTGTTTGTTTTTTGCAATTGGATCTCTAGGACCTTTACTTTCTTCTTATTTTAAAACTGTATTGGGTCTATCTACCTCACAAATAGGGTTATTAATGTCACTAACACCAATCGTCGCCATATTTTCACAACCATTATGGGGAATGATCAGTGACTATACTCAAAATCCTAAAAAAATGCTACTTATTGCTCAAATATCCACGATTGCAATAGCTCTTTTCTATTCAACAATCACATCATTTGGCATGCTTTTATTTATCGTTATCGCACTTTCATTAACGCAAAGTGCATTAATTCCATTATCAGATAGCATTGCACTCAATTATGTCCAAAAAATAGGTGGAAACTACGGTGCCATTCGTTTATTTGGATCAATTGGATTTGCAATTGCAGTGTTATTTTCAGGGCGTCTTGCAGAAATCTATAGCTTATTAATCATATTTTATATATTTTCATTTTTAATATTAGTTGGTTTGTGTATCACATTTTTCTTACCTAAATCGGTTCCAACGAATCATAGAGAATCAATAGTGAAAGGTTTACCAGTTTTACTTTCTAAAAAGAACTTTTTGCTATTCTTAGTTTTTGTATTTGTTGTATTTGGTCCAATCAGTGCAAATAATACTTACTTTGGTTTATATATTCAATCAATAGGTGGCACATTAACAGGAGTAGGAATTGCTTTTTTAATTTCAGCTGGAAGTGAAGCGCCGTTTATGCCGATCGCTAAAAAGTTAATTGCTAAATATGGTATCTATAATATTTTAACTTTGACAGCAATTGTTTCTGCATTGAGATGGTTTATTTACTTTACGAATCCTCCGTTAATCATTGTATTTTTATCTTGTTTATCACAAGGTTTAACAGTTGGACTTTTTATCCCAGCTGCATTGCAATATACAAGAGAGCAAGCACCGGAATCATTAAAGGCGACTGCGGTTACAATTTATGCAGGATTAGGATTAGGTTTAGGTGAATGGTTTTGCACGTTTATCAGTGGATTTTTATCAGAAGCATTTTCACTAAAAGCAATTTATGTTTTATTTGGCGTATTAAGTTTAATAGGTGTTGGAATAATGCAATATATTAAAAAAGATTCAACGATTAGTGCGAAGAAGGAGATTGCATAGTGAGCGAACATTTATTTCTTGCGGTACCTTTACCGATGCAAATAAAAGAGAAGTTGAGTCGATTTTCTAAAAGCTGGTACGGTCAATTACCTTTTAAAAAATGGACACATCAAGACGACTTTCACATTACTTTGTCATTTTTAGGTCCAGTTACATATACAAAAAGTAATGAACTTGTGAAACAATTACAGGAAGAACTGAAAAACTTTAATTGCTTTTCACTCGAATTACAAAACCTTGGTATATTTGGAAAGCCTAAACAACCACGCGTGTGGTGGTGCGGCGTAAATAAAAGTAATGAACTAGTAGAGTGCCAAAAAAGAGTAAGTAAAGCATGTGAAACAGTTGGTTTTACAATCGAGAAAAGACCCTATAGTCCTCATATTACCCTTGCTAAGAAATTCAACGACCATTTTAAAAAGGAGTTTGAGGTTCCTTTAATATGGGATGAAAATAATATAGAATTTGATGTTAACGAAATTGTGTTATATAAAATTCATCCATCGAAACAACCGAGTTATGAACCGATTGAAATGATAAAGTTATTGAAAGATTAATGACCAAAGGGGAAACAAAGTATGGCTCAGCTAATAAAATTACTAGATTATCCATCACGATATGAAGCAGATATCTACCACTATCCAAGTCAATACGTTCTATTAAAAAGAGAGCATTGGGAGAAGATTAAAGGGGCATGGCAATCCAACAATTGGGAATTTATAGACGAAGAAAATAATTCTCAAATTCAAATTGAAGATTTAGATCCGATAAAAGTAAATGATTATATTGAGGAAGAAAAATCCCTTCTTTCAAAAATTTTAAGTAAAGTAAGAAGACGAAAAAATATTGAGCCAGATACTCTTGAACAAGAGGAATCACAAATCCAAGAAGATAGCATGAGCTCTATTTTAGATATTTTTAAAGTAGCTAATGAGTATTTTTCAGAGGATGAGTTAAAACAAAAATTTTTAGACGAGCTTTTTGATTTTCAATTAAAATGGGCATCTTCTATTGATTTAGATCAAAATGAAGCCGGTCGTAAAATACGTTATGATGAAACACTAAAATATTTTTTACAATCGTTTCCGGATAATCTGCTTGTGATGTATCGTCCTGTTTTATATATTGGCAAGGCACCAATCGAATTAGAAATACTCATTATTGGACCTATTGATACGTATTGTATTTCAGTTGTAAAAGGTGATGAACACCATGTGACGATTGCTGATAAAGGAAACTTTTGGTTACAAAAAGTTTTAAAGCATGAAAAGAAAATTGTGAATCCAATGTTCGGTTTAAATAGAATGGGAAAATTAATAAAACAAATCTACTTAAAAAATAATATTGAGAGTACAGTGCATAAAATATTGTTAACGACAAATGGTTTTATTGATTATCAACAGCCACCTAAAGATATCCAAATTATAGACAGAAGAAATTATCAACAATGGCATGAAGGCATTCTAAAAAAATCCTCACCAATCAAATTAAGACAATTAAAAGCTGCTAAGTCCGTTTTAGCTCTTTGTGAATATACTAATCATATCGACTTAATGAATGAAGAGTCAGAGAAAGAGTAAAGTAAAGCGTTTCATTTAATATTGGATGGTGAATAGCGTTGTTTCATATTAAAAGAGCTTTTGAAGCTTATATAGATGGATTTCAAGAAATAACAATGATTATTCCCAAATCAAACAAACAGACAGAGCATACTTATTTTCATTTGGTTCATGAACAAGATCAAACTCGACTACCAGTATTTTCAAGAGCCGAGTTTGAAACATTTATTAAATATACAGTACATTCACCAAATACCCTTTTATTAAATCAATCATATGAAATTGAAGATGAATTTGGTTTGCGAACAGATTTACAAGTGGGAGGAGTAATCCATTCTACTGAATTTGATGAAAAGTACGCTTATGAAGGAAATGATCTAGGCGCAACTTATACAACAGATTCAACGGTGTTTAAAGTTTGGGCTCCGACTGCCTCTAAAGTTAAATTAAGGGTATATCTAGGGACAGATGAAAATGAGAAGTATACAGAATTTCATATGGACCGAAAAAGTAATGGAGTTTGGGAATTCATAAAGAATGAAGATTGTGAAGGGTTGGTTTATACATTTTTAGTATGTGTGAATTTAATTTGGAGAGAGGCTGTCGACCCATACGCAAAAGCAGTATCTGTTAATGGTAAACAAGGAGTCGTAGTTGATTTATCAAAGACGATAAAGGTTAAAAAAGCAAGTAGTCCTTCTCTTGAAAGATACACAGATTGTATTATTTATGAAGCAAGTATTAGAGATCTTACGTCACATCCTTTAAGTGGGGTACAAAAGAAGGGATGCTATGAGGGCTTTTTTGAGACAGGAACCGTTTTCAATAATATGCCTACTGGATTTGATTATGTACGTAATCTAGGTGTGACACATATTGAATTACTACCTTTTTTTGACTTTGAAGGAGTAGATGAAGAGAACCCTTTCCAGTCATATAATTGGGGATATAATCCTTTGAATTTTAATGCACCAGAGGGTAGCTATAGCCAGGATCCTAAAGATCCTTATGTAAGAATCAATGAATTGAAAACGCTTATATCTACTTATCATAATGCTGGGCTTAGAGTCATAATGGATGTTGTTTACAATCATGTTTATGATCTTCAAACTAGTCACTTTGAAAGAATCGTTCCAGGATATTATTTTAGACAAGATAAAAATGGTTTACCCTCAAATGGTACTGGAGTTGGAAATGATTTCGCATCTGAGCGATTGATGGCCAGACGTTATATTTTACATTCACTTATTTATTGGACGAAAGAATACGATCTTGATGGATTTAGATTTGATCTGATGGGTATTTTGGATACGATTACAATGAATCAAATACAAGAAGAGTTGTTGACATTAAAGCCAGATCTTATTTTATTTGGTGAAGGTTGGGACTTGAATACTTCTTTAGATCCAACTCAAAAAGCGTCAATTCAACAAAGTCACAAACTAAAAAAAATCGGATTTTTCAATGATAAGTTTCGAGATGGGATGAAAGGTAGTACGTTTTCCATAAACGAATTTGGATTTATACAAGGGAAAAGAAATAATGATTATTTCGATGATTTACTATCTGGAAGCATTGGGGAATTTAATCATTTATCATTGTTTAAGCATCCATACCAGTCAATCAATTATGTTGAATCACATGATAATCATACAATGTGGGACAGATTACAACTTTCAAATCCATATGAAAGTGAAGACATCCTAAAAAAGAGACATATACTTGGAACTAGTTTAGTGATTTTATCTTATGGTGTACCGTTTCTTCATTGTGGGCAAGAATTTTTTCGTACAAAAATGGGAAATGAAAATAGCTATAATGCTGGAGATACTATTAATAGTATTGATTGGGCAAGAGCAGAGCGTGAAAAAAATGCTATTTCGGTAATTAAAGATTTAATCAGTATTAGAAAGCGGTTCAAAAGTTTGCGATTTTCTTTAAAAGAAGAGATTCAAGCACATGTAAAACCTGTTAACCTACATCAAGATATAATTGGTTATCAAGTATCCGCTATCAATGAGATTGATGGTGTGCAAGGGATCATGGTGCTATTTCACAATGGTACAAATGACATTAAAATCGAACTGAATCAAGAAGAATTGGATTGGGAATATTTGTGGGATGGTCAGGAAAAGTATGATACTCAACATAAAGTTGTAGTTCATAATCAATTGTTCATACCTGCGCTATCTACGGTCGTATTAGTAAAATATTAGCAACTACTTGCAGATTCTAATCAAACAATGTAAACTTGTTTAAGATGGCTTATTACGGCTAGTTGTAATAGGCTATCTTTCTTTTTGCTATAAATAATAAATACCAATTCAAACATATTTTTCAACAAGGAACGGAAGAAAAATGGATCATATACAAGAAATATTAGGAAAAGAATGGACAATCTCGCCCGCCGGTGGATTTACTGGTGAAGCGTATATAGCTGAAAATAAAGATAAGAGACTATTTCTAAAGCGAAATTCTTCTCCTTTTTTAGCAGTATTATCTGCAGCAGGTTTTGTACCGAAGTTAGTTTGGACAAGAAGACTTGAAAATGGTGATGTATTAACTGCCCAGGAATGGGTTATTGCGCGTAGCTTAGAACCCTTTGAGTTATCTGCGAAAGGGGTTGCTCAGTTTTTGCATCGTATTCATTCTTCAAAAGAATTGGTATATATGTTAACAAAACTTGGAATCAATCCATTAGAACCTCAAGAATTACTACAAACAATTGTGGGGAATTTAACAGAGGAATTTACTCAAAGTAAAATCATTGTAAAAGGAATTGAATACTTAGAGGAAAATATGCCCTCATTCAATCCAGACGACTTAGTCGTTTGTCACAGTGATTTAAATCACCATAATTGGTTATTAACTGAAACGAATAATTTATATTTGATAGATTGGGATGAAGCAATTATTGCTGATAAAGCATTTGATCTCGGGATGTTTTTGTTTACGTATGTAGAACAAAATGATTGGGACAAATGGCTTCGAAACTATGGCATTCGATATACAGAAGATTTAATGAATCGAATGAAGTGGTATGTTGCAGCGCAAACAATCATTTGGATCAAATGGTACACTCTTCGTGAAAATGAAAAGCAGACCCTTAAAATGGAAAGTCTGCTTGAAAAAATCTTAAATTAATTTTACGAAAATTTCCTCGGAAATTGTCACAAATTAAGAGAACGAATCAATATCTGTTACCCATTGGGAAAGTTGATTTTGATGATTAGTAATGTGTTGGTCTAAATCTGATGAATATTTTCCAGATTGACTGTAGTAATAAACATCATTTAACTTACTTTTTACATCATCGGTAATTTGGTCGTTTGACAATAATGACTGTACTAATCTTTCAAGTTGCTCACACTCTGAAACGGTACCGCAGCAATCTGATTGATGATTCGTTAAAATATCTTTTAAAATCGTTAATTGATGTTCATGATTTAAAGGCATACATCCCACATCCTTTTTTAATAAGTACACTTAAAATAGTTTGTGTAAGACAACATGATTTTATACAATACCTTAATAACCGAGTGCCATTTGTGCTTGGTTTTTTCTATGAAAAAAACCTTTAAATGACATTGACAAATGACTTCGAGGGGCAAGTCGTCGGAACTAGACAAAAATAAAAGTGGAGACGACTCGCCCCTGCTCCGACAAGCATATGGCGAGACAGTCGAATGATATGAAGAATAAAATGGCGTATTTGAAGCCATTTATTTTATGCAAAGAGCTAGATAACTGAAAGGAAGTGCAAATATGCGTTTAAGACATAAGCCAGGTGCGGCTGATCAAATAAAGCAATATGCTCACTATGTTATTTCAAATCCAACTGAGCAAAAAGGGAAATGGAATCAAGTATTTGAAAAAGAACAACCACTTCACATTGAAGTAGGTACAGGTAGAGGTCGCTTTATGGTTGAGATGGCAAAAGCGAACCCTCATATTAACTATATTGGAATTGAAAAGTATACAAGTGTGATTTCAGATGCATTAGATAAACTAATTGAAGCGGAAGTTCCGAACTTAAAGCTTTTAAATGTTGATGCACAAAAACTAACTGACTTTTTTGAAAATGGAGAAGTAGATCGTGTTTATTTAAACTTCTCAGATCCATGGCCAAAGGTACGTCATGAAAAACGTCGCTTAACTTATAAAACATTCTTAACAATGTATCAACAAATTTTACATGCTGATGGTGAAATACACTTTAAAACAGATAACCAGGGATTATTCGAATTTTCAATCATGAGTATGGCGAATTTCGGAATGACAATTCATTTCTTAAGCTTAGATCTTCATAATAGCGAATTTGAAGGAAATATTATGACTGAGTATGAGGAAAAATTCTCGTCTAAAGGTAATCGAATATACAGAGTAGAAGCGGCATATCGAAAATAAAAAAAGGACTAGCAAAGACAAGTACTGTCAATGCTAGTCCTTTTTTATATTAAGATCTGTAAAAACTCAAATAAAGTAAAGGCGATGGAACCAATAACTGCTGTCATTCCAGTACTACTGAAATAATCATGTGGGGAAGGGACAACTTGTTCAACGAACCATCCTCCAGCATCTGGAGAAACTTCACCAGTTTCACTTGGAGCGAATTTAAATAATAGCAAAGCAATTAAAATAAATAATCCAACGAATGGTGCTGTTGAAGTAAAATCTAAATCAAAATAGTAGCAAATAAGTGCTGAAATAATGTACTCAACAACAATGACAAACACAATCTTTAAGATTTGTTTTAGAAAAAAACTTTTTTGATTACCCTTTTCATTACTTAATGCTTCCCTCATTTTTTTAGCATCTTTAAATTGAAAATAAAGACTAATAAAATACGCAATGAAAAATAATCCAACCGTAAATAACAAACAGACAACGGCTTTTAATATAAAATAGTTGAAAAGAAAACTCATGATGTACCTCCTAAAATAAGCAAAGCTCTTCCAACAGTATACAATAGATTCGTAAAACTAGTAATATTCAGCCAATTTCGAAAAATGTTATAATAAAGGTGAGAAATACTGGAGGGGATAATCATGGAACAATTGAAGATTGGATCTTGTGTCATTCGGTGGTTGAATGGTGGAAATACTCAATTAGATGGAGGAGCAATGTTTGGTGTTGTTCCGAAAGCACTTTGGTCAAAAAAATATGTTGTAAATGATCAGAATCAAATACCTTTGCGTACAGACCCTGTATTTATTCAAACAAATGGATTAAATATTTTAATTGATAGCGGAATTGGTGTAAATAAATTAAATGAAAAACAAAAAAGAAACTTTGGTGTAACAGAGGATTCAAGCATAGAAGAACATTTAATAAAATATGGTGTTACAGTAGAAGAGATCGATTATGTCATAATGACTCATTTGCATTTTGACCACGCTAGTGGTTTAACGAAATTTGTAAATGGTGAATACCAATCTGTCTTCTTAAACGCTAAAATCATTACATCTAAAATTGAGTGGGATGAAATGAGGAGCCCTAATATTCGTTCGGCTAATACATATTGGAAAGAAAATTGGGAAGCTATTCAAAATCAAGTCATACCATTTGAAAATGAATATTCTGTTACAGACGAATTAACGGTCATTCACACAGGTGGACATAGTGATGGACATAGTATCATAAAAATCGAAACAGAAAATGAATTATTATTACATATGGGTGATTTAATGCCGACTCATGCACATAAGTCACCATTATGGGTTATGGCATATGATGATTATCCAATGACTTCTGTATATGCAAAAGAAAAGTGGGTGAACGAAGGATTAAATAGAAACGCCTGGTTTACTTTTTATCACGACAATGTGTATAGAGCAGTTAAGTGGAATTCGGATGGGCAAATTCTAGAGTCTATTCAAAAAGACTAAACAGCAAATATAGCCCTTCATTTTCGATCCAATTTCTTCGAATAGATGAGTGGATCGGGATAAAGGGCTTTTGCCTAAATAACATTTTTGATTTAGTTTACATTTTTATTAAACAATTTGAGCGGAAATTAATTCACCGTTTACGGCATTAATGATGAAAGAATAATTTGTAGAATGATTATCTGCTTCAACAACCGTAAAACCACCTTCATATACGTCACCCTCATAGTCAGGTAACTCAACCCACTTAGGTTCTGAATGAATCCAAGTACCAGTTACATTTCCATATGATAAGAAGACTGGTTTAATTGTTTTTAAAGCTTTCTCAGCTGGTACATACTGTGAAGAGAGTTTTTTCTGTAGGTAAAGACCACCTGCAATCCCTAACCCTAAACCGATTAATACACGTTTTAATTTCATTTATGCCACCTCTAATATGTAATAGTTTACGTGAAAAATTATCTATACCTAATCTTAGTCAAATAGAGTCAACATTTCAATGATTAGCATTGGTATTATATGCTATTTTTCGATAAAATAAAGAAGAAAATAAAATGTTTTCTATAGAGAGGAACGAAAATATGAATCAAGATACTCTGCAACTTTTTAAATTTCTTACAGAATTACAAGGCGCATCTGGCTTTGAGCATGAAGTTCGTCACTTTATGAGAAAAGAATTAGAGAAATATACCAATGAAATAGTACAAGATCGACTTGGTAGTATTTTTGGCGTAAAACGTGGTGTTGAAGATGGTCCAACTGTAATGGTTGCTGGTCATATGGATGAAGTTGGCTTTATGGTCACTCAAATTACTGAAAATGGGATGTTACGTTTTCAACCACTTGGTGGATGGTGGAGCCAAGTATTGCTTGCGCAAAGAGTTCAAGTTATGACTGATCAAGGGCCTGTAATTGGGGTGATTGGTTCAATTCCACCGCATTTACTTAGTGATGAATTAAGAGCTAGACCAATGGATATTAAAAATATGTTAATTGATATTGGAGCGGATAATAAGGAAGATGCTATGAAAATAGGTGTTCGACCTGGTCAACAAATCGTTCCAGTTTGTCCTTTCACACCGATGGCAAACGAAAAGAAAATAATGGCAAAAGCATGGGATAACCGATATGGTTGTGGTCTTGCAATTGAATTATTAAAAGAAGTTCAAAATGAGACATTACCAAATATTTTATATTCAGGTGCGACAGTCCAAGAAGAAGTTGGGTTAAGAGGTGCGGGAACGGCTGCAAATATGATTAAACCCGATATATTCTATGCGTTAGATGCTAGTCCAGCGAACGATATGTCAGGTGCAAAATCAGAGTTTGGTCAACTAGGTAAGGGTGTACTTTTACGTATCCTAGATCGTACGATGGTCACTCATAAAGGCTTACGTGAGTTTGTTTTAGATACTGCTGAAACAAATAATATTCCGTATCAATACTTTGTATCACAAGGTGGAACTGATGCAGGAAGAGTACATACTTCAAATGATGGCGTTCCATCAGCAGTTATCGGAATTTGCTCACGATACATCCACACAGCAGCATCTATTATTCACGTAGATGATTATATGGCTGCAAAAGAATTAATAGTTAAGCTTGTAAAATCAACAGACAAAACAACTGTTGAAACATTACGTAACTATTAAAAAAACTAAGTATTTTGTATTTAACAACACAAGAAGAAGCCTAATATGGGCTTCTTTTCTATTGGAGTAAGTATTTCTGATTATTAAGAGAAAAAATGAGAAAAATTACTTAATGTTAGAAGTTGAATAGACGTAAAGGTGGAAAGCAAGCACCCTGGAGTGGAGTTCTACCAACTTCTTTTGCGAGGGTAAAAAGACATAAACAGAAACAACGAATGGGGGACACAACAATGAAAATAACGATTGGTTCACTAAATCCGACTAAAGTAGAAGCTGTAAAAAGTGTTTTTCGTCATTTTGAAGTAATAGGAAAAAACGTCCCATCGAACGTATCAAATCAACCAATGACTGACCAGGAAACAATGGAAGGTGCAATTAACCGCGCTAAAAATGCAAAAAGGGAAGGGAATTCAGAGATAGGTATTGGTTTAGAAGGTGGCGTGATTATTGAAAATGATAGATTATTCCTTTGTAACTGGGGTGCGCTTGTTTATGAAAATGAAACAATTTTAGCAAGTGGTGCTAAAATATTATTACCAAGGGAATTTATTAAAGAATTGCAAAGCGGAATTGAGCTTTCAGAAATAATGGAATCATACACAAATGAAAAAGATATTCGAAGTAAAGAAGGCGCAGTGGGAATCTTTACGAACGGTCAAATAACGAGAACCCAAATATTTGAACATATCTCTAAACTATTATTAGGCCAATTTGAGTTTCAGATTGGTCTTGATAAGACAAAGAAATAAGTCGTCATTTTTGCATATCGATAAAAATACGTTAAAATATAAGAAAACCAGACATGAAGGGAAGAAAGTAAAATGGAAAAAATTACATCAGTTGAACAATTTGAACAAGCAAAACAAGGAGAAAATGTCGTTTTTCAATTTTCTGCAGACTGGTGTCCAGATTGTAGATTTTTAGATATGTTCTTCCAAGAAATTATTGATGAAAATAAAGATTTTACTTTTTATTATGTAGATCGCGACCAATTCATTGAGGTTTGCCAAGAATTAGATATATATGGGATACCTAGCTTTGTAGCATTTAATAAAGGTGAAGAAGTTGGACGTTACGTAAATAAAGACAGAAAAACGAAGGAACAAGTTGAAGAGTTTCTTTCTGGATTAAGAGGTTAATAAGGAAGGTAGTTCAATTGGCTAAGAAAACAACGTTAGATATCAAAAGAATGATTGAAAATCGTCTTAACGACGAACAATGGCGATTTATTTACGATCGAGAAAAAGAAGATCTACGCATTGAAGGAAAAGAAAGTCAAAAAGGGATGAGTGTTTCATTAAATAGTGCGGTTGCGAAATATGAATCAGAAGGTGAAACAGCTTTTGAAGAATTAATTTATTATGTTAAAGAAGCTCTCGCTGCAATGCATTCTAAAACTGTGTTTTTAGAAGAACAAGTTTTACCTGTCATTCGTGCAACTTCTTTTCCTACTGAAAAAGAGGAAGGGAATTTATTTGTCACGTCTGAACATACAGCCGAAACAAGAGTTTACTATGCGATAGATTCAGAAAAAACGTACCAATTAATTGATGAAAACTTATTAAGGGAATCTGGATATACGAAAGAGCAGATTCATACAATGGCCCTCTTTAATTTACGGAAAATGCCTGCTAATATAAAAGAAGATATGGTTGCTGAGAACATATTTTACTTCGTACGTACGAATGATGGCTATGATGCAAGTAGAGTGTTAAATGGAACATTTCTGAAAGAATTGCAGTCAAAAGTAAAAGGTGAATTATTATTAGGAATCCCGCATGGAGATGTATTAATTGTTGCAGACATTCGAAATAACGTAGGTTATGATATAATGGCGCAAATGAATATGAGCTTCTTTGCAAGTGGGAAAATTCCGATAACATCACTTTCGTTTGCTTATGAAAATGATAAGCTAACACCAGTATTTATTTTAGGTAAACAGAAGAAACAGTAGAGAGGAAGAAATCAGTGAATATTTTTTATAATCTTGAAGGAATTGGTGATACACTTTTAATCACTTTAAAACAAATTCCATCAGAAGATCGCAAAGTAGAACGTAAAGGGAATATTGCCCGTGTTTATAGTGTACATACAAATGAAACTGTAGCTATTAATGTTTTTCAAGCATCTTCATACGTTGATGTGCAAGAACAAGGAGTCGTTACAATTACTGAACCATTAGTAAACACTTTAAATGAATTATTAGCAAAAGAAGGATTTACTGATTCATTAGTGTTAGATTTATCACCTAAATTCGTAGTTGGATATGTTGTTGAAAAAGAAAAACATCCAAATGCTGATAAATTAAATGTATGTAAAGTTGATGTTGGAACGGAAACATTACAAATTGTGTGTGGTGCTCCAAATGTTGAACAAGGCCAAAAAGTAGTTGTTGCGAAAGTGGGCGCTGTTATGCCATCTGGATTAGTCATCAAAGATGCAAACCTACGTGGTGTAGACTCATTTGGAATGATTTGTTCTGCACGTGAACTTGATTTACCAAATGCTCCACAAGAAAAAGGTATTCTTGTTTTAGAGTCAGACGCTGAAGTAGGACAACCTTTCAATCAATAATTATTAAACCAGTCAAAAATGCTAGTGCCTATAATGGGCAACTAGCATTTTTTTTATTAAATTTATCATATTAAAAGAAAGCTATTTTCTAATTTGATATGAAATATGTCATTATTTAATTGATTTCTAAAAGTTTATCTCGAAATATATGAGTTTAAGCAGAATTTGTAATAATATTGTGTTTTTTGTCACTATATCACATGGTAAAATAGAAGATACGAAATGAAATAGAGAGAGTGAGAATAATGAAAAAGTGGTTAAAGAGTCTATTTAAGGGAGATAGCCTTAATGAGATGAAAGATGAGATTGACGAAAAGCCATCTGAAGCTAGAGTATTACAATCGCACTCTATCAATATAAAAAAACAAGATGAATTTGAACGTCCTAATTTCAGGTTTCCCTTGCAATTAGATGACGATGTAATAGTGAAAGAAGAACAACATCACGAAGTTGACACAGTATTCCAAAAGCAAAAAAATTATGATTTCTGGCAAAATAATTCCTCTCAATCAAGCAATCAAATCAATAGAGAAGAAAATCAGACTTCATTCAAACAGAGAGATGATTTCTGGCAAAGTTCAACCCATTTAATGAATCAATCAAATAGAGAAAAAATCCAGCCTTCATATAATCAAAGAGAATATTCTTGGCAGGATCCTACGAACTCAAAGAATGAATTACATAGAGAAGAAGTTCAATCTGTGTATAAACAACAGAAAAATAATGTCACGAGAGTTGAAGCGACCCAACAAACAGAAAAAGTAATACCTGAAAAAGAAGAGAAAGTTGATATTGTATTTCGACCTAAACGAAAAACTCCTTTTCGACCAAGTGAGTATATTTCACCGATTTATGGTTATCAAAAGCCTGAAAGCTCAGCAAGTGAAGAACAAACAGAACAATATTTAAAAAGTGATGATGGCTCTCTTGAAGAAAAAGTACAATCTCAATCTGAAGAAGTTTCTGTTGAAGTTAACAGAATCGAGCAAAATCAAACAACTCATGACAATCATCAAAATCAAAATGATTCAATTGAAAGCGAAAGCGAAATAAATAGCACGCCAATGCCGATTTATAATCAGAATCAAAGTGAAGAGCTTGTGGAAGATGTTATTCATTCTAGTATTCAACACCATGAGAATGAAGTAAATGAAGAAAAATCGGTTCAAGCGGAAAATTCAGATTCAATACAACATGGAATTCAAAATAACGTAGAAGAAATAGCCGTTGTTGATTTTGAAATCACACCAGATCCGTATGTTCCTTTAAAAAAGGAAGAAATCGAAGAACCAAAAATAACGGAGTTCATCGACACAAATGATTCTAAAAATCTAGACACAGATTATGCCGAATTAAAGGTTGAAGAAAGTAGCATTCAAGAAAATGAAGCTGATGAATTCAATAAATCTTACAATAATGAGAATGTTTCCAGTTATGTGACACAAAATGAAGATCGCACTCAGATAGAGCAAGTTTCAGATTATGAAGAAGAAATTCAAAATGAAACGATTGAAGAAAGTAAGATTCAAATTGAAGACTCAAAAGGCGAGGCAAATCACGTAGTCAATGAACCATTAGATATTGAAAAAGAGATTGTATCTACTTCTGGTCAACTCCAAGATGAACATAAAACAATTGTTGAACATAGAGAGCCTTCGATAGAAGAAGCATTGCAAGAAAACCAAGCTAATCCTGAGAAGACTAATGAAGAAAAGCGGGAGAAAAAACGAAACTTCCCATTCAATGTTATGATGCTTAGAAGTGATGTTGAAGCTGCACGTAAGGCAAATATCATGAGACAGCTACGTGAAATGCAAAGTGAAGCAGCTGCAACTTTAGAAAAAGTGAAACAAGAAACAGAAGCTCAAAGTGAAACAGACGAAAATGCAGCAACTGCAATTGAGAATGAAATCGTAATGGAACAACACAGTATTGTTCAAAATGGTAATGAAGGTCATTCAGAGCAACCAATAGAAACGATGCATGAAAAGACTTTAACTACAGAAGACAATAAAGAAACGATACGTGAAGAGACTCTGACTACTGATGACAATACAGAAACGATGCATGAAGAGACTCCGACTACAGATGACAGTACAGAATCGAAGCATAAAGATCTTTCAACTACAGATGACAATACAGACCCGATGTTTGAAGTGACTTCAAATAATGATGACAATACAGAATCGTCACAAAATGAAAGTGTACATGAAGAAATAGTTGAGAATGTTTTCGTAAAGCAAATGGAAAAAGTAATTGTTGAAGCAGGTAACTCGATTGAAGCTACAGCAATCCAAAATCAAGAAGAACCAGTTATGCCACCAGTCCTTTATGAGTTACCTGAGCTGGATTTATTAACTGAACCACCACTTGAACAATTTAATGACGGTGATTGGGTTGAATCACAAAAAGAATTACTTCAAGAAACGCTTCAAAATTTCAATGTTGGTGCAAAAGTCATTGCGGCAACACAAGGACCAACAGTTACTAGATTTGAAGTACAACCAGATCCAGGCGTAAAAGTTAATAAAATTACTAATTTACAGGATGATATTAAATTAAGTTTAGCAGCTCGTGATATTAGAATCGAAGCGCCGATTCCTGGAAGAAGTGCAATCGGTATCGAAGTACCAAATCGAGAAAGTAAGCCAGTCTACTTAAGAGAGCTTGTGAGCGAGGACAAATTTTTACAAAGTGAATCACCATTAACTGTAGCACTTGGACTTGATATAGGAGGAGAACCTGTTTTTGCAGACATTTCTAAAATGCCTCATGGATTAATTGCAGGTGCGACTGGATCAGGTAAAAGTGTTTGTATCAATTCAATCTTAGTCAGTATTTTGTATAAAGCAAAACCACATGAAGTGAAATTAATTTTAATTGATCCTAAGATGGTTGAACTTGCGCCATATAATCATATACCACATTTAATTTCTCCAGTCATTACGGATGCACGAGCAGCAACAGCGGCATTAAAATGGGCATGTGATGAGATGGATCGACGATATGATTTATTTGCTCATGCAGGTGCACGAGATATCAAACGATTTAATGATTTGGCTAAGAAAAAAGGCGCTTATAATGATGAGCTTCCATATTTGGTAATTGTAATAGATGAGTTAGCTGACTTAATGATGGTGTCACCAGGAGATGTAGAAACTTATATTTGTCGAATTGCACAAAAAGCTAGAGCTTGTGGTATTCATTTACTAGTTGCTACGCAAAGACCGTCAGTTGATGTCATCACAGGTATTATTAAATCAAACATTCCAACTCGAATTGCTTTTACAGTATCATCACAAGTTGATTCAAGAACGATTATTGATATCGGTGGAGCTGAAAAGTTACTTGGACGAGGAGATATGTTATTCTTAGATAATGGAAAATCCCAATCAATTCGTTTACAAGGCGTTTATGTTTCAGATGATGAAATCGAACAAGTTGTTGAAATTGTAAAAGATCAACAAAAACCTCATTATTTATTTAATCAGGAAGAACTTGTAGCAAAAGCAGATGCACATGATGTAGATGACGAACTGTTTGAAGAAGCAGTTGAATTTGTTATTGATCAAAAAGGCGCTTCTGTATCAATGCTTCAAAGACGTTTTAGAATTGGATATAATCGTGCAGCGAGATTAGTTGATCTGATGTTTGACCACGGTATTGTATCGAATCAAAATGGAAGTAAGCCTCGTGATATTCTCATGACATTGGAGCAATTTCATTCTGAGGAATAAATTTGATGGCAGTAAGACCCTAACAAACGAATGTTAAAGTGTTTTTGACTCATACTAGAAAAATAGAACGATACAATCAGCAGGTGAAGATTCATGGAAAAAGAATTAGATTTAAAATTAAAAGGTAAAATAAATCGTTTAACGAATCAAACATTTAAATTCGATGAGCGTATTGGTGAAGGATGGTTTTCTGCAGTTTATTTCTTAAAAACGAGAGAGATTATTAGAAAACAAAAGCCAGAAACTGAAGTTACAATGCAATTTTTTCAAAGAGAAAATGCTGTACTATGTGGAACAGATGAGGCTATTGCTCTATTACAAACATTTGCAGACAATCCTGAGGCACTAATTGTACATTCGTTAAAAGATGGAGATAAAATAGAACCGTTTGAGACTGTATTAACAGTACAAGGTAAATATGCTGATTTTGGCTTCCTTGAAGGAATTATTGATGGAATCTTAGCAAGACGTACATCTGTAGCAACAAATGTATATAATGTAAAACATTCAGCAAAATCAGCCGGTATAAAAAAACCGATTATCTTTATGGGTGATCGTGATGATCACTTTACAACACAAGCTGGTGATGGTTACGCTGCTTTTATAGGTGGCGCTACTGCACAAGCGACCCATGCAATGAACGAATGGTGGGGCAATGAAGGTATGGGTACAATGCCGCACGCATTAATTCAAATGTATAACGGAGATGTAGTGGAAGCTGCACGTGCATATACAGAGGTCTATCCCCAAGATGATTTAATTGTCTTAGTAGACTATAATAATGATGTCATTAACGATGCGCTAAAAGTGGCGCGAGAATTTGGTAAAAAATTAAAGGCTGTTCGTGTTGATACATCTAAGACAATGATTGATCAATATTTTATTGCGAACCCAGAACTATTAGGAACATTTGATCCAAGAGGTGTTAATCCGCCATTAATTTTTGCTTTACGTGAGGCACTCGATAAAGAAGGCTATCAACATGTTCAAATCGTCGTAAGTGGTGGTTTTACTGTGGATAGAATTTTAGCATTTGAAAAACAAGGTGTACCAGTAGATTTATATGGTGTTGGTGGAAGTTTACTAAAAGTAAATATTGGTTTTACTGGTGATAATGTAGAGCTTAATGGGGTATCCCAAGCGAAAGCTGGGCGTAAATTACGTGAAAACAATAGACTAGAAAAAGTAGAGATGAAACGTAGAGATTGAGGAGTTAGTACCTGAATATCAGTTTCATAGTGTAAGTATTTCTTGATGGTTAATTAATTTTTCCCATCTATTTCCTTTTAGTGTAACTGAAAAGAAATAGTCGTATAGCTTGTAAAGTGATATAATACTATTTGCGTAAAAATATAAGTTAGTTATCAATAAAACAATAACTAGACTCGGCGATTTATTACTGCATCAAATTGAAAAAATAATGATGCCATTTCTTTTATTCACACATATACTGTCTAAGAGATAGGCCGTTGTATTAGTGATCGATTTTGGAGGTTCTTTTAATATGACAGTTTACCATTTTGTAGGAATTAAAGGTACTGGAATGAGTGCATTAGCACAAATCTTACATGACTCTGGTTTTAATGTTCAAGGATCAGATCAAGAGAAGCACTTTTTCACTGAAAATGAGTTACGAAAAAAAAATATTACGATTTTACCATTTGATAAAGAAAACATTAAAGAAGGCCAATTTGTGATAGCGGGTAATGCGTTTCCTGACACTCATGAAGAAATTGCTACTGCTATTGAAAAAGGTATTCCAATGGCTCGTTACCATAAATTCTTAGGTGAATTTATGGAGAAATTTACTAGTGTAGCTATTACTGGAGCACATGGCAAAACCTCAACAACAGGTTTACTTGCTCATGTTGTTTCTGGTGCGCGCCCAACATCTTTCTTAATTGGAGATGGAACTGGTAAAGGTGAGAAAGATAGTGAATATTTTGTATTCGAAGCTTGTGAATACCGCCGTCATTTTCTTTCATATCATCCAGATTATTGCATCATGACAAATATTGACTTTGACCACCCAGATTATTATAAAAGTGTAGACGACGTATTTGATGCATTTCAACAAATGGCTGATCAAGTTAAAAAAGGAATCATTGCATGTGGTGATGACGAGCATCTTCAAAGAATTTATACAAAAGTTCCAGTAATGTATTATGGATTTAATGAAGATAATGATTTCCAAGCACGTAATATTGAAAAACATACGAATGGTACAACATTTGATGTGTTTGTTCGTAATACGTACTATGCGACATTTGATATCACAGGATATGGTGACCATAGTATACTTAATGCATTAGCTGTAATTGCATTATGTCATTATGAAGAGATAGAAGTGGAAATTATTAAAGCAAGATTATTAACATACGGTGGAGTAAAACGTCGCTTTAGTGAAAAAAGATTTGGGGATCAAGTGCTTATCGATGACTATGCACATCACCCAACTGAAATCCAAGCAACGATTCAAGCAGCACGTCAAAAATACCCTGACAGAGAAATTGTTGCAGTATTCCAACCTCATACATTTACACGTACAAGCAAATTTTTAACTGAGTTTGCTGGAACTTTAGAAAAAGCAGATAAAGTATATTTATGTGATATTTTTGGATCTGCTAGAGAAGAAAAAGGAACGTTAACAATTGAAGACCTTTCAAGTAAAATTAAAGGTGCTCAACTATTAACTGATGATAATATTCCTGATCTTCAAAACCATAAAAACAGTGTATTAATTTTTATGGGCGCAGGAGATATTCAGAAATATCAAGCGGCTTACGAAAAATTATAAGACTTTAAAACCCATTTATGACATTCATAAGTGGGTTTTTTTATTGTGTTTTGAATGTAACTAATTTATCGTAACTAGTAAATGGTGAATATTATATCAAATTATAAAAAATGGGAGAGTATGTATGAGTACATTAGAACCTGTTGTTTTAACAAAAGGAGAAATTGGAGTTCAATGTCCAATTGCTAAGACACTTGATGTAATCGGGACAAAGTGGACTTTTTTAATTGTTAGAGACTTACTAATTGATGGAACACTAAGATTCAGTGACTTAATGAGGTCGGTAGAAGGGATTAGTCCAAAGACGCTTTCGCTTCGTCTGAGGGAATTAGAAGTGAAAGGAATTGTAAAAAGAAAGGTTTACCCAGAAGTACCCCCCCGCGTTGAATATACTTTAACTGAAAAAGGGGAAAGCTTAAAAGGAATATTTGTTGAATTAAAGCGTTTTGGCCTTACGATTTAAGTCTGAATCTCTTAGTTTTGGTACTTTGTCTATAAACTGAAATGGAACAGAAATGTTCCATTTTTTTTATGCATTTGACCTTTAATGATACAAAACTAACAAAAAAGTAACTATATGAATAAAATATCACTTCTTGTTGGGTAGTTTTTTTAGCATTACAATATGTTTTAAGTTAAAAAGACTATTTATATAGGGGGAAAATCAATGTTAACGAATAAACGAATTGTAATTATTGGAGGTAGCTCAGGTATTGGGTTTGAAACAGCCAAGCTTACTTTAGAAAAAGGAGCGGAGGTGATTATTGCTAGTCGTTCAGAAAAAAAGCTGAAAGAAGCGCAGGACACTTTGCAAGGAGAAGTTACTATTTTTACTCTTGATGTGACAGACGAGAGTCAAGTAAAAATATTCTTTGAGAAAATTGGGCAGATTGACCATCTTGTCATCTCTGCTGCGGAAACATCAAGTGGATTATTTCTTGAAACAGAAGTCGATGCAGCCCGACAATTGTTTAATAATAAATTTTGGGGACAGTATTTATGTGTTAAATACGGTGTGCCACATCTTACAAAAGACGGATCCATTACATTATTTTCCGGTATCGTTGCCTATAAAGCAATGGTTGGTTCAGCAGTATTGGGCTCAGTCAATTCAGCGGTTGCCAGCCTTGGTCAAACATTAGCGCTAGAGCTTGCACCAATTAGAGTAAATGTCATTTCACCCGGTATCATTGATACTCCATCGCGCAGTAAAATGTCTGACGAAGCTCGTAATCAATTTTACGAAGGAATCGCTAGTAAACTCCCAGTAGAGAGAGTAGGTAGAGCAAAAGACGTTGCCTCGGGTGTTTATTATTTAATCAAGAATCATTTTGTTACAGGTACAGTTCTTCATATAGATGGAGGTCATATGTTAATTTAGGCAACAAAAGGTGAAATTGTGAGGCATATTATTGCCCATGAAATTCACCATATTGGTCAATTATCTATTTGGGTTAGAGAGTTAGGGGTACAACCAAGCTCTGCAAATTTAGTAGGAAGAAATCCCATGATAAAAAATTGATATACGGAATTGAAATATGTAAAAAAATAAAAGCTCAGAGTATCGCACTCTGAGCTTTTATAATTAGTCTCTCATTCTCACAACGTGTGGATAAATCGGGTCCTTTAATTGGAATTCATATGAAACACCATCTACGATTCCAACGACTTTTTCGCTATCATATAAATCAAGCATAAATCCAGCCATTTCTTTTGCCGTATGATATTTAGGGATTAGACCTTTATAGTTAACATCATGGTCTAAATCATAGGAGACTTTTGCGAATTCAGTTTCAGTTGCTGCAGGTGCTAATACTTTGGCTTGCATTTTTGCGCCGTTTCTTTTTAATTCGTGTGAAAGTCCTTCAGTAAATGAACTAACATAAAACTTTGTGGCACAATAAGTAACGGCATCGCCAACAATTGTGTAACCTCCTCCAGATGAAACGTTAATAATCTGCGTACCGTCAACAGAACGATAATCTCGAACGAAAAGTGACGATAGGATTGTCAAAGCTTCAATATTCAAATGGAGCATTGTTTCAATTTTATTTAAATTTTGATCACCAATTGATGCAAAGTTTCCAAATCCTGCATTATTAATCCATGTTTCGATTTCTAAATCTTTTAGACTTTCATATAATTTATGTGCATTTTTAGAGATTGATAAGTCAGTTGTATGAATGATTACATCTAAGTCATCATTCATTTTTTTAACTTCTGATTTTAACTTCTCTAATTCTTCAGTTCTACGAGCAACAATCACTAAGTTTTTTCCACGTTTAGCAAATGCAAGAGCAGTTTCATATCCAATTCCTGAACTAGCTCCTGTAATAACTGTATACTTGTTCATTTTATTTTCCTCCTAGAATTTTATATTGAATAAATTAATTGTGTAGCGGATACGGGTTTATTATACTGGTTAAAGTAAACTCTAAGTCAAATAAATCTTTTGGAGCTCAGTATAAAATGATGGAGGAGGATTTTTGTGTATTCAATAGGTGAAGTATCTCAAATGTTAGGAATTAGTGCTCATACACTTCGTTATTATGAAAAGGAAAAAATCATTCTTCCAGATCGAAATGAAAATGGAGAAAGAATATATCATACAACTCACGTCCAATGGTTACAATTTGTTCTAAAATTAAAGGAAACTCAAATGCCAATCTCGAAAATTAAAGAATATGCACATTTGTTTACTCATGGAGAACAAACATCTTTAGCAAGATTAAAATTGCTAGAAGAACATAAAATTTCAATTGAAAATCAGCTAATAACATTGGAAGAAACAAACAAGATATTAGAGAAGAAAATTAGTTCTTATAAAGATTTCATTCAAAAAACTAACTTTACTTTGAATTCCGATGAAAGGGAGAGATGATATGATTTTAGAAGCATGTATATTGACAGTTAAACCTGGGATGGAAGAAGAATATGAGGATGCATTTAAAAGAGCATCTAATCTCATTTCTTCAATGAATGGGTATGTAGGGCATGAATTGCAAAAATGTATCGAAGTTAAAGGGAAATATATTTTATTAGTTAAGTGGAATACGATTGAAGACCATACAATTGGATTTAGACAATCTCCGGAATATCAGGAATGGAGGAAATTACTACATCATTTTTATGATCCGTTCCCGACAGTTGAGCATTTTGAAAATGTACAACTTTCATAAATAGTTATAAAAACAAAAAAACCTTATTGGGCTAATCCAATAAGGTTTTAACATTAATCGACTCTTTCTTTTCTTCGGAACATAAAATATGCAACTAAACCAAGAAGAGCTGCTAGTGCTAGAAATCCTAACCAACCATAATTCATATGAACATCATCGTCTGCAGGATTTAATGTATTTCCCACAGGTTTTGGCGTAACAGTTCTTTCGTAGTAACGGTTTGTATCTGTTGTACGATCATTATTCATTGTTCCATTATTCAACTCATTTACATTACGATTTACGTCATTTTTCATATCTTTAAAATCATTTTTAGTGTTATTTAATATATTATCTTTGTCATCCATCACATGATTCGGATCATAGAAATCATGATCAAAATCTCTATTGATATGCTTGTTATTTTTTTCGTAGCTTTGATCTAAAGTTGTTGAATCTGACGCTGCAAACGCATTTATCGTTAATAGTAAAGTGAACATTAAAGTCGTTAATGTAAGTAAAATTTTTTTCATACAAATCCTCCTTTTAGGAATGTAGTATTACTTTTTGTCACAAGAGGAGGAATTATTTATACCAAATCTGACCATTAATTTGGTTGGCCTTTTATTAGTAAAACTTTTTGATTTGCCGTTTTATACCATTGAAGGCAAAGAATAAAAATAATGATCAAATCAACTAAATCACCACCATAATACATTACTTTCGCACCAGCTTGTGATTGTTCAATTGGTACCTTGTTTGGAGGATGAATGAAAATAAATTTAGATAAAATATCGTGACCGGCTAAAAATAGAATCATGCATATTGAACGATAAGAGAATTGATAGCGGTGTGGTGTTGGATCGAAATAAATCATTGAAATTGTAAATAAATACCCAGCTAGAAAAATGTGAATATGTACGAATAGATAAAGTAGCGTATATTGATGCATCAAACTATATAAGTTGGTTGTATAAAGAATCCACAACCCTCCTATGTTGAGCAGTGATGCGATGATTGGGTTACTTAAAAAAACAACGATTTCACTTTTTAATAATTTAGATATAAAACGTGCGTGTTGTACCTTAATCGTGCGTAATAAAAGTGTGAGAGGAAAAGAAAGTGCAATAAATAGTGGCGCAAGCATTCCTAATAATAAATGAGCATACATATGTGAAACAAAATTTATATGTGAGGAATTTGCAATTGGTCCTACTAAAGCAAATGCGATACACGTTAATCCTAAAATCCAAGTGACATAACGATATTTTAGCCATCTTTTATGACTTTTTGTAACACTGAAGGTTGCAGCATAAAAGTAAAGCACCAACATAAACAACAATCCAATAAGAAGGACTATCTCAGAATAACTAAATTGAGAATGGTCTATATGGCTATGATTCATTTTTTATTATACTTTCAGATTTTCTAGTTCTAAGTACAATTGCTAAACCAAAAATGACCATAACCAAGGCAGAAATATTCCAAGTTAAATCATATGGAAGTATATCAACATGATAACGTATTTGATGTAGCTTCATGAATTTATGTTGAACGGTCCCATCATAAAGTTGAAAAAGACCTGCTCCGAGAAATAGTCCGCCAATCCACCGTTTAAACCAAAATGCTTTTTTTCTACGTAGATCTGCTAGTAGAAATAATGACCAAATTGTAGAAAACCAACTAAAAGCATGAAATAAGCCATCTGAAATTAGACCAATGGAGGTTGTTGATTTGTCATAAAAATGATGCCAATGAAGTAGTTGGTGAAATGCAGTTTCATCAATGAATGCAACCATACCAAGTCCAAATAGTATTCCTGACCAGAAATTTTGTTTTCCATATTCCAATGTAGTTTCTCTTTTCACATTCAATCTTCCTTTAAACAGTATTTTCCTCAATTATTCTACCCTTAGTTACAAATTCACAAACTGTTTAACAATGTCTTCTTATAAAATGATTCTCGGATAAATAAACCTATACTACATATCATAGTTTTGTTATCAAAAAAATTAGGAACAGGGGTTAACATATAAATGTATTATTACAAGGAAGAATTAATCAATATCATCAAACCAGATAAACCAGATCCTGCAGCTGCCAAAGTACTTCAAGAAACATTAGGTGGACAATTTGGGGAAATGAGAACTATGATGCAGTACTTTTTTCAAAGTTCAAATTTTCGAGGGAAAGCAAAGCAGTATCGTGATTTAATCAGAGGTGTATTTTTAGAGGAGATAAGCCACGTTGAACTTGTTCAAAATACGATTAATCAACTTTTAAACGGTGCAGGGTTATCTACTCCAGGAAATGCAGGACAAGATGGTGCACCGCTTGATGATGCAGTTAAACATGCTAATCCTCA
This sequence comes from Bacillus sp. JJ664, assembly GCF_036962205.1. Taxonomy (NCBI): domain Bacteria; kingdom Bacillati; phylum Bacillota; class Bacilli; order Caryophanales; family Bacillaceae; genus Bacillus; species Bacillus sp. JJ664. The sequence goes on from NZ_JBALMS010000050.1 coordinate 97,241, forward strand.
CCATTTTATTTCAGGTGCTCAAGCTTCTTTACCGGTAGATGCTGGTGGGAATCCTTGGAATGGCTCATGGGTGTATAGTCATGGGAATTTAATTGCAGATTTATTAAACAATCTTATTGTTGAATCAACTGGAGTCTTGGAAAAAACAAGAATTTATGAAATGAGTTCGAACCAAACTTTAAGGGAAACTTTAGGCTTTTTAATTGTACGTGATAATGCCCATCAAAACGCATTTGCAAAAGTATTGGAAACACTTGGCGTAAACTGGGGTAAATTATTCCCTGTACCAAATTATGATATTAATAAGTATCCCGAATGTAGAAAGTATGTAGAGATGGGTTATCACAATGCTCAGTTCAATTTCAGACTTGATCAAACTCGTATCGGAGAAATATTTAATGGACAAACACCAAGTAGAAATGGTGGAGAATTAATGGTCACTGATCCACCTGAAGGATTCCCAGTTCCTGAATTACCGGATATGCCAAATGAACATGCTTCAGGCTTATATGATTTGAATAGCTAAAATTAAAAACTCCCTTTAGTTTAGGGAGTTTCTTGTTATACATAACGACCATAATCTGGTTTTGCGATACTTTCAAAATTTATCACTAAATGATGTAAATTTGTTTCAAGCTCTTTGCCAGACATAGGTGAACCATGTCCAGTTACGGCAATTGAAGGTTTTAATGCCTCGAGTTTTTTTATTGAATTCCAAGCATCCATCCAATTTGTTGTAAAGTATCTCGGTGGACCGTTCAGTTCTTGCTTTTGAATGAGTACATTGTATAATTCGTCTTGCCTTACAGTGATAAAAGCGTCGCCAGCGATTAGAAGTTTATCCTCATCTCTAAAAAATGAAACATGTCCAGGTGTATGACCTGGAGTATGAATCCATTTCCAACCTGGCATATGTGGAATTTCACCATTTTCAGGTAAAGCATGTACATAATTCTTTAAATTTATTGCTTCATTCGGAAATAAAGGTGACAATTTTGCAATCAAGCCACCTTCAACTGCTCCATCAGGCTCAGGATAATTTGTTTTATCAGTTAAAAAAGGGAGTTCTAACGAATGGGCATAAACTGGAACATTCCATTCATTGACTAGCTCAGTGACAGCTCCCACATGATCAAAGTGTCCGTGAGTTAAAATAATCGCTTTTGGCTTATGTTTTTTACCAAATCTTTTTTCAGCTAGTTCTATTATTTGCGCGGATGATTTTGGCATTCCAGTATCAATTAATACCCATTCATTTGAAACATCAGGATTGCCATATAGACAAATATTCACGATTTGGATTGTTTCATAAAACAAATCAGGTGCAAGCGATGAGCCTTTTCCACTTGATACAGATGTGATGGGCATATAATGAAAATTACTCGTTGCTAACTCTGTGTAATCCTTTTCCATTTAATAAAATACACTTCCTATTCTTTAAACTTTCATTTTGTATTCTACTTTTAAAACATTAATTTATACTAATCGACTTGTTGAATTAAACCATTTCATTTAACAAAAGATAAAAGAAAAATGAAAAGGGTTGTGAGGATATGCATACCGTATGGAAAGGCACGATCAGTATGGGATTAGTTACAATTCCGGTAAAGCTATTTTCAGCTGTAGAAGACAAGGATTTAAAATTTCGTCAATACCATAAGGATTGTAAAACACCTATTTCATATAAGAAGGTAGCAAGTTGTGATGACGATGTGACTTCTGATGAAATTATTAAAGTATTTGAAACACCTAACGGTAGAGTTGTTGAAATAAAAGAAGAGGAAATGAATAAGCTAAAAGAAGAATTTGAATTGAAAACAGTTTCGATTATTGACTTTGTTAAGTTGGCTGAAATTGACCCGGTCTATTTTGACAAAACATATTATATAGGACCAGACTCTGGAGGAACAAAAGCTTATGCTCTACTTTCAGAAATATTGAAAAAAAGTAAGAAGATTGGCCTTGCAAAAATAACGATTCGAAGTAAACAGCATTTATCTGCTATTCGTCCATATAAAAATGCAATCATTTTGGAAACGTTACATTTTCCAGACGAAATTAGAGCAATTGAAGGCATTCCTGGAGGTGTGCCTGAAAAAGCTGGTTTATCTGAAAGGGAACTACAGGCAGGTATGATGTTAGTGGAGCAATTAACAACAACATTTAATCCAGAGAATTATACAGACAGTTACCGGACAGCTTTAGAACAGTTAATTAATCAAAAGGTGCAAAGTAATGATTTCATTGCAACTGAACAAGAACAGCCTGCAGCGGAACAAAAAAATGTTGTGGATCTGATGTCTGCATTACAAGCAAGTATTGATCGAACGAAAGGACAAGCTACTCCGACGAAAACGGCGGCACCGAAAAAAACTCGAGCGCCAAAGAAGGCTACAAGTTAAATGGAGCTCATTCCAATTCATCCATTCGAGCCAGTTTCTTCAAATACTGTTCCTGAAGGTCAAGAGTGGATATCCCAAATTAAGTGGGATGGAGTTAGAATCTTAACTTACTGGAATGGTGAGGTAACCACACTTTATAATCGCAAACTGAATGAGCGGACAAACACTTTTCCAGAGTTAACAAATATTCGTTCTTATACGAATGCCGACTCAATTATTTTAGATGGAGAAGTCATAGCATTAGATCAAATTGGAAATCCTTCTTTTCACGAAGTTATGCGAAGGGATGGAATTAGACGCTTAGATCGAGTGAAGTTTGTCATGGAAGCTGTACAGATTTATTATATGATTTTTGATATTTTGTATTATAACGGTGAATGGGTCAATGATAAAACCTTGAAGGAAAGACTAGACCTTCTTTCATCAGTTATAACACCTAATAAACAGATTCAAGTCGTTCCGATTAACAACGATAATCAAGCTTTATTTGAGGTATCAAAACAGCATGGTTTAGAAGGTATTGTTTGTAAAAACCTCAATAGTCGATATATCATCGATGGAAAAAATAGTGATTGGCAAAAAATAAAAAATTATAAAGATATTATAGCTGTCATTGGTGGAGTAACATATCGATCGGGTATTGTTAATTCAATTTTAGTTGGATTATATGATGACGAGGAACGATTTTGGTATATCGGACATGTCGGAACCGGTAAACTGACTCATGCTGAATGGAAAGAGTTAACGAAAGTCATTGAAGCAATAAAAATTGAAAAAAATCCGTTTTCTAATCAGCCTAAACGGGTGAAAGAAATTCAATGGATAGATCCTTTATTAACGGTAAAAGTACAATTTATAGAATGGACAGAAGGTCACTCATTAAGGCAACCGAGTATTCAAGCTTTTGTTAATCAAGAGCCAAAAACATGCAAGTTCACAAATTAAAGGAAGTTACTCTATGAACCATACACTTTTATTAGAGCCATTCCCTAAACATAATGACACTATTTATAGTGGCTATTTCTTTATTTTAGGTTTTCAATCAGACAAAGACTATTTTATAGTTGGAATTAAAAAACAAAATGACATCATCGAAATTGGAGCATTTATAAATGGACTAAATCAAAATGAAAAAGAAATTTTGAAAAAAGCGATTATTGATAATCAGAAAAAAAGCGAAAATAATACGATCTTTGTTGATCCGGGGATCTGCATTGAATTGCACTTTAAAGGGCTTGAAAATCATCGTTTAATTGATCCTTCATTTAAATCATTTCAACTACAGCACTCATGGGAGGATTGTACTTGGAATCATTTAATTTTAATAAATATGCCAATAGACAATGAGTTATCTATGACAAGCCTTGATAAGACAATTTGGAGTGATCCGTTTCTGACAAAGGAGAGCTATCTTTCATACTTAGCTCAAATTTCTCCATATATGATTCCATTTTTAGAAAATAAATTACTAACTACAATAAGGTATCCACATGGAGTACCTGGAGAATCGTTTTTTCAAAAAAATAGTCCAGACTATGCGCCAAGCTTTATCGTAACAAAAGAGCAAGAAGGTAATCATTATATTATTTGTAATGATGTATCGACACTTCTTTGGCTAGGGAATCAATTAGCGATTGAATTTCACATTCCCTTTCAAACCTTTGAAAGTAATGATCCAACTGAAATCGTTTTTGATTTAGACCCACCAAATAAAGAGGCATTTCCATTAGCAATCAAAGCAGCAATGGAAATGAGACCAATTTTTGAATCATTTCAAATTAAAAGCTACCCAAAGGTATCTGGGAGTAAAGGGATTCAGATTCATATCCCAATCAAAAAGCATTCACTAACTTATGATGAAACGCGAATCTTTACTAGTTTTATCGCGAATTATTTAATCGAGAAATTTCCAGATGATTTTACAATTGAACGTTTTAAAAAAAATCGGGGAACAAGACTGTATATTGATTATGTACAGCATGCAAAAGGGAAAACAATTATTTGTCCTTATTCAGCAAGAGGGAGAGAGGGAGCTACAGTTGCCACTCCACTATATTGGGATGAAATAACAGAGGATTTAAAAATTGAAACATTTACAATACCATTTGTTTTAAATCGTTTAGCAAACACAATATGTCCAATGAATGATTATTTTAAACAAGAAAACCTTACTTTATTAGAAGTCATATCTAAGTTAAAAGAACATAAAAAGTGAAAACTCCCTTAAAAATTACATTCAAGGGAGTTCTTTTTTATATTTCAATAATGATTGGAAGAATCATTGGCTTTCTCTTAGTTTTTGTAAATAAAAATTGGCTTATTGATCTTTTCATATTTTGCTTCATCACACTCCACTGAAGAGTATTCGCATCTAGTAAGTCATTCACAGTATTGGTTGCAAGCTTATTGACCTCTCTAATTAGGCTTTCAGAATCGCGCGCGTAAACAAATCCACGAGAAATTGTATCTGGACCAGAAATGATTTTCTTCTCAACTTTACTGATGGTAATCACGATGACGAGCATCCCGTCTTCTGACAATTGCTTGCGGTCTCTTAGGACAATATTGCCCACGTCCCCAATGCCCATTCCATCTACATAAATATTACCTGAAGGAATTTTTCTAGTTTGGGATGCGACAGAATTTTGGATATCTACTACATCACCATTTTTGATGATAAAAATATTCGACTTCTCAACTCCAACTGATTCTGCTAATGCACTATGATGATGAAGCATTCTAAATTCACCATGAATTGGGATAAAATACTTTGGTTTCATTAATGTAAGCATCAGTTTTAATTCTTCTTGATATGCGTGACCTGATACATGCATACCTGTTGAACTACCTGATCCATAAATTACATTTGCACCAAGCGTGTAAAAATTATCAATGATTCTAGATACATTTCGTTCATTACCAGGAATAGGTGATGCGGCAAAAATAACAGTATCTTCAGGGTAAACCTCTACGTCTCGATAACTCGAGCTTGCTAATCGAGCAAGTGCCGCAAGAGGCTCACCTTGGCTTCCAGTACAAAGAATTGTAACGTTTTCTGGTGCAAGAGCATGAATTTCTTGTGCATCAATTAGCATGCCTTCAGGAATTCTTAAATAATCTTTTTCCATTGCAACTGTAACAACATTTACCATGCTTCTTCCTAGTAACGCAAGCTTTCTATTCGTCTTGATTGAGGCATCTACAATTTGCTGAACGCGATGGACATTTGAAGCAAATGTTGAGATAATGACTTTTCGTTTTGCTCTATGAAATGCTTCTTCAATATGTTCACCAACCATTCGTTCTGAAGGAGTAGAGCCTGGTCTTTCGGCATTTGTACTTTCAGATAACAAAAGTAATACGCCTTTACTTCCAATGTCAGCCATTTTGTGAATATCTGGGTATTGATTATTAACCGGCGTTAAATCGAACTTGAAGTCACCAGTATGAACAACAACTCCCTCAGGGGTATGAAATACAATGCCAAGGCAATCAGGGATACTATGATTTGTTTTGAAAAAAGTTACAACAAATTCATTAAATTGAAGTTCAGTATCAGATTGAATAATATTTAATTCTGTATCACTTAATAGGCCATGTTCTTTTAATTTAATCTCAATTAATCCAAGTGTTAGGCGTGAAGCATATATAGGCAAATTCAATTGTTTTAATATGTATGGAATGCCACCTATATGATCCTCATGTCCATGTGTGACAATCAAGCCTTTAATTTTCTCTTTATTTTGATGTAGGTAAGTTATATCTGGAATGATGAGATCAATGCCTAATAAACTCTCATCGGGAAATTTCCCGCCACAATCAATAATGAGTATTTCATCTGCATATTGAATGGCATACATATTTTTTCCAATTTCATTGACACCACCTAGTGCGAAAATAGAAAGTCTTTGTTCTGTCCTCAATTTCTATCCCTCCTAATTTGTCAACCATAAAATCCCAAATTTTTCTTAGTATGTGCTTACTTTTCGAATTAATTCAATCCGATCTAGTCAAAAAAAAATAAGCTGGTAACCAGCTTATTTTTTATTTTACTGTTCAAAATAGTCTTCAAATTGCTTCTTACTTGATTTTGACTCGTGTTGAAAATATGGATTATCTGTAGTTGAGTCTTTCGGGTCTAAATTGGTTTTTATGACTAATGTTGGTCCTGGATTAGAAGGTTCCGCAATTAAACGATCATTCAATTCATGAAAATCAGGTAGCTTCTTACTTCCAGGTTGTATTGGTTCAGACATCATCACACCTCCTTTGAATAGGATGGTTTTCTTGTTGAAAATTATGTGTTTACGTATACATTGTTGCAATTTAAGGATGTTTTAGTTGATTACAATCTTTTAGATAAGAGCTTTGTAAAAAAAAAAAATTATTACATCGAATGGTGCAGTATTAAGTACATATA
>NZ_JBALMS010000051.1:0-29637 GCF_036962205.1 Bacillus sp. JJ664
TTAATATTATATCGAAATAGGTAATTTGGTATGTTATGATAATGACTTGTAAATAAAAAACTTTTTATATATTTGTAAATTGTTAATTAGGAGTGAAAAAATGAGAAAAGTCATCAATGAGAATACTATAGATAATAATGTCACTCTTTCTTCAAATCAAAAAATGAATGACGTCGAAATTAATAATTTGGGTAATAAAAATTCAAAAGATCATTTTGCTAATTTAGACACATCAGATGGTAGTAATACTATTGAATTACTCAATTATCAAAAAGAAATAACAATTAAAAAAAATAAAATTGAAGCTTTAGAAAAAGAGATAGTCAATTTACAAAATACTGTATTAATACTAGAAAATGACCTAGAACTTAATATTTTACAAAATATAGAAACAATCATTAAGCAAGAAGAGTTTTTATTGGAATTGAATCAAATCATATCAAACTTAAATATGAAAAATGAAAACTATCAAAGTATAATTATGAAAAAAAATAAAGAACTAAAAATTGTAGATGAGAAATACCAAAAATTAAAGAAGTCTAAAGTTGGAAGTTTAATTGTTCGATATTGGAAGATTAGAAAAAATATAAAAAGTAGGTGAATACAATGAACGAGTATATTGATAACCATTTAAGCAAACTAGGGGAATTAAAGAAAAACTCTAAAATATTATTAAGTAATCTTAATTCTGAATATAAAGGAATTAGTTTTAATTTTTTTGAGCAATTTATTTTTAATGCTGATGATTTCTCAACTGAAAAAAACATTACCATAGATAAAAACGATACAGGAATTCACTTTAATTCAACCTTGAAAAATGAGGAATTTAAATATATTTTTTGCAAGAATACCAATAAAATTGAATCGATGGTAGACTTTCTAATTTCAAATAATAACCGTTGTATTAAAACGATTGGTATCGTCGAGGGTAAATGTGAAGTCGAGCTTAATATTATAGCTATCTATAAAGATGGAGTTAGATACGTTTCAAAAGCAAGATATGATAAGGTTATTGATTTGAAAAATATCGATTTAGAAAATATTGATCATATCAAATTAGCTATCCGAATTAGAGGGAAAGGTAAATTTATCCTTCAGAGCATTACTTTTCTTGCAGAAAAACCAAGTCTCAAACTATATAAATTCGATGAAAAAAAATCTAGTAAAAAAATTAAAGATCTTAATGTAGCTTTTATTGCAGATGAATTTACTACAAGATGTTTTGAACCAGAATTTAATATTATTAAAATTTCCCCAGAGAATTGGAATGATGAACTTGTTCAAAATAAACCTGATCTCTTTTTTTGTGAGTCAGCTTGGTTAGGAAACGATGGAAGTTGGACTAATAAAGTAGGTACAGGCGGACCCAGAGATAATACTGAATTAACAAATGTCGTACATTGGTGTAAAGAGAATAATATTCCTACTATATTTTGGAATAAAGAAGATCCATTCCATTTTGATGCATTTATAAACACTGCGATCCACTTTGATTATGTATTTACAACGGACCAAAATTCTATTGAATTGTATAAACAACAAGGGGTAAATAATGTATTTACATTTCCCTTTGCTGCACAGCCTAAATACCACAATCCTATTGAGCGTTTTGAAAGAAAAGAAAAAGTAGTTTTTGCTGGGGCATATTATGGTGATAAGTTTCCAGAAAGAACAAAGGCTATGGATAATATGATAAGTATCTCTGGTGATTACGGTATTGATATTTATGATAGAAATTATAAAAATCCTGAATCGCCTAATCAATTCCCAGAAGTGTTTAAAAAATTTATTGTCGGTACTTTAAAAGGTGACGAAATTGATTATGCATATAAAGGATATAAAATTGCTTTAAATGTAAATAGTATAATTAATTCGCCTACTATGTTTGCTAGAAGAGTGTTTGAATTATTAGCGAGTAATACTCCGGTTGTAAGTTCAGAATCACAAGGAATAAATAATATGTTTGGGGAGTTAGTAGTTGCCTCTTCAAATTACGATGAATTAAAGAATAGAATAAGTCGTTATTTTACTGATGATCATTACTTTTATACAAATCGTTTACTTTCGCTTCGTCATGTAATGGAAAATCATACCTATAAAAATAGAATTGAAAAAATGTTAAATGACATTGGTTTTTCTTATACTAATAATGATGATGGCGCTACTATGATTGGAATTGTAAGAAGTAAAGAGGAGCTAAAAGCTATAATGGGTATATTTAATAAGCAAACTTTAGAAAATAAAAAGTTAGTTATTTTATTAGATATCTTTGAAGGTTATATAGATATTTTCAACAACTACAATAATGGGCAAATTAAAACATTTTTAATCGATTATATTCACCACTATTCAAATATTGGACAAATAATTGAAACATCACATGCAGCGCCAATACATTTTGAACATCATTATGGAGAAAATTATTTAAAAGATTTATTTATAACTACAAATTATATAGATGATGCCAATATTGTTAAAGGGCAAGGTCAACCATACACTTTTGTAACAAATGGTTTGTTTAATTCATCATTAATTAGTAAAAAGTCGTTAAAATTAATTAATCCTTCTATGTTTATTAACAATATTGAAAATGATAGTGATTTTAGTAACTGGTTTAAGTATGGTATGACATTTTTTAATATTGATGATTTTAATTTTTTAAGTAGACAAAATTCACTTCCAAGAGAAAAAATTAACGAGATAAATATTTAGGAGAAAACTTGAATGAAAATCGCATTTATTGGACATGATTTAAAATTTATTAATGATGTAATAGAATTTTATAAGAATTCGCCCGGTATATCTGTAAGATTAGATATTTGGGAAGGTCATACTATTCATGATGAAGAGTATAGTTTGGAAATTGTAGATTGGGCAGATGTATTGTTTTGTGAATGGGGTTTAGGGAATGTAATTTGGTATCAAGACCATAAAAAATCTCATCAAAAGTTAATTGTAAGAATGCATAGGTTTGAAATGAATACTAATTTTCCAAATCAGTTTGATTACAATAAAATTGATAGAATTATTGCGATTTCTCCATATGTCTATGAAGAGTTTCATCGAGTAGCTGGTATACCTAGAGAAAAAATGCAAGTTATATATAATGGTGTCCTTACTGAAAAATTTGATAAGAAAAAATCATTCAAGTCTAAATATAATATTGGAATTATTGGGATTGTACCTAAGTTAAAGAGATTGGATCGAGCTATTGATATACTTGAAAAATTATATAGTATGAATAAGAAATATCGTCTTTTTATTATAGGAAAACATCCAAAAGAATTTGGATGGGTCTGGAATAATAACACAGAACGGGCTTTTTATGATGAGTTGTTTTTAAGAATAGAAAACGCTCCATACAAAAAGAATGTACATTTTGAAAGCTGGGGAGATGTATCTGCATGGTTAAAAAATATCGGGTATGTCCTTTCAGTAAGTGATTATGAAAGTTTCCACATGGCACCAATTGAAGGAATGGCTTCTGGTGCGTATCCTATTGTGTTGCGAAGAGAAGGGGTAAATGTAATTTTTCCTAGAGAATATATCTTTGAATCTATAGATGAATCAATTCAATTTATTACCAATAACGATTTTTCGGAAAAACAAAAATTAAAAGATTTTGTGGAAATGAATTATTCTTTAAAAAAAATGTGTGATGAAATTATGGGAATTATCCTAAAAAATGAATAAGTAGCTGATTAAATGAAGAATTTTACTATATTAGGTAGTTGTGTAACAAGAGATGCATTTAACTCCTGCATTGATTTGTATGAAATTAGTAACTATTTTGCTAGAACTTCCATTATGAGTTTAGTTTCAAAATCAATGATCATTGATGAAGCTAAAATAAATTTAAGTTCCTCTTTTCAAATTAAATGTATAAAACATGATTTTGAAAAAGATTTCTTCAATATTATTGAACATAATTCAACTGATTACTTGATTATAGATTTTATTGATGAGCGATTTAATTTACTAAAATGGAATGAAAGTATTTTTACAAAATCAAATGAGTTAATCACATCCGGCTTATCAGAGCATTATGCTTTTTTAGAAATGGAAAGAAATGAGAGCTTACTACCTGTTTGGGAAGAAAGTGCAAAGTTATTTTTTAATGAACTATTTAATCATATCCCAGCAAATAGAGTTATCATTCACAAATGTTTTTGGAAATCAAAGTATGTAGATGAGAATGGCGAGATTAGAGAATTCACCAATCAACTAAATCATATTGAAAGACAAAATAAGTTTTTAAATTATTATTATGAATTTATAGAATGTAATTTCCCTGAAATGAAAGTAATTGATATGAGGACTGAGGAAATATATTGTACAGCTAATCATAGGTGGGGTCTTAGTCCTTATCATTTTGAAGATCAATACTACAGTATATTTCTTCAGAAATTGAACGACATTGTGAACATCCTTCCAATAATTAATAATTTAGAAGAACTAATCGAAAAGATAAAAGTGAATAGTGAGATTTTATTTGAAAATGATTCACTTATTCATGTTTTGCAGAAAGATCGTTTAAATATAACTCTAAAAGATAAAGATTTATCATTTGCTTATTATGTAAAGCTTAATAATGAAGTATTATTTTCACAATGGTACAGTGAAAATAGAATTATTAAATTTAAACCAATTAGTAAAGGTAAATATGATATTGTAATTTTCTTAAGGGATTCTTTGGATATAAATAATGTGAAGTATTTTATAAAGAGTATAAAGATTTAGTCATAAAAAAGTGAGAATTACTCATTAAAATTATGTACGGTCGTACTCTAGGGATGACCGTATTTTATTAAGTCTAATACTATTCATTCTTTGATAATTTTATTTATGTATATGCGAATTGTGGCAAATAAAGTAAAATATTGTTATCGTGAATATTTCTAAAAATTATAATTATTTATTCTTAAGGAGAATTACCTTGTCGAGAAAAGAAAAACATTCCAAAAAACGTATGTCTACTATAAAAAAAGTATTACTAAGTTTATTACTCGTGATCATTGTAGTTGGCGCAGGCGTAGGGATTTATGCATACTCAATTTACAATAATGTTAACAATACATCAAAGAAAATTCACAAGGACATAGAGAAAACAGATAAACGTAAAGAGGTAGTAAGTGTTCAAAAGAAGCAACCTTTTTCAATACTATTAATGGGTGTAGACCATCGTAAAGGTGATAAAGGCCGTTCTGATTCTATGATCTTATTGACAGTTAACCCAGAAAAGAAAACGACTAAGATGGTAAGTATTCCACGTGACACTCGAACTGAAATCGTTGGTAAAGGGAAACAAGATAAATTAAACCATGCTTATGCATTTGGTGGAGTACAAATGACGGTAGATTCAGTCGAGAATTTCTTAAATGTACCGATCGATTACTATTTAGAAGTTAATATGGAAGGATTTAGAGACATCGTAGACGCTGTAGATGGCGTGGATGTTGTAAATGATTTAGATTTTACGTACGAAAATACTCACTTTAAAAAGGGTGCAATCCACTTAAATGGGAAAGAAGCATTGAGTTTTGCACGAATGAGAAAAATGGACCCTCGTGGTGATTTTGGACGTCAATTAAGACAACGTCTTGTAATTGAAGCGGTTATTAAAAAAGGTGCAAGTGTATCATCTTTAGGTAATTATCAAGACATCTTAAAAGCGATTGAAGAGAATGTCGTTACAAATTTAACGTTTAATGAAATGGTTTCAATACAACAAGATTATCGTGAAGCTGCAAGTAATATTGATAAAATTCAAATTACAGGTAAGGGAACTAAGATTGATGGTATTTATTATTTACAAGTGCCAGATGAAGAACGTAACTATGTAATAGCAGAACTTAGAAATCATTTAGACTTATCTGTTGGTAATAATGAGGAATAAAAATAGACAAAATTTTTTTAAAATGTAATTTTTTAACAAAGTAAGTTATGATAGGGAAGTATATACTACATAATACTTACTCTTTGCATAAAAGGAGAATGAACATGACAGTAAAAGTAATGACAATTTTTGGGACAAGACCAGAGGCGATTAAAATGGCTCCACTTGTTCTTGAGTTAGCAAAGTATCCTGAACAAATCGAATCAATTGTGACAGTAACAGCTCAGCATCGTCAAATGCTTGATCAAGTACTAGAAATTTTTGAAATAACACCTGATTATGATTTAAACATCATGAAGGACCGTCAAACTCTAATTGACGTAACTACTCGTGGATTAGAAGGATTAAATAAAATCATGCAAGAAGTGAAACCAGATATCGTTTTAGTGCATGGTGATACGACTACAACATTTATTGCTAGTCTTTCTGCGTTTTATAATCAAATCGCGATTGGTCATGTAGAAGCTGGTTTACGTACTTGGGATAAATACTCACCGTACCCAGAAGAAATGAATCGTCAATTAACAGGTGTTATGGCAGATTTACACTTTGCTCCAACAACTAAGTCAGCACAAAACTTAATTGCAGAAAATAAAAAAGAAGAAACAATATATATTACTGGTAACACGGCAATTGATGCATTAAAAACAACAGTAAAAGATGAGTATTCACATCCAGTACTTGATACGGTTGGAAACGATCGTTTAGTATTAATGACGGCTCATCGTCGTGAGAACCTAGGAGAGCCAATGCGAAATATGTTTAAGGCGATTAAACGCCTTGTTGAAAAACATAATGACATTCAAGTGGTCTATCCAGTTCACATGAATCCAGTTGTTCGTGAAATTGCAAATGAAATCTTAGGTGAAGATCAACGCATTCACTTAATCGAGCCATTAGATGTAATTGATTTCCATAATTTTGCTTCTAGAGCTCATTTAATCTTAACTGATTCAGGTGGTGTTCAAGAAGAGGCACCTTCATTAGGCGTACCTGTTCTAGTATTACGTGATACGACAGAACGACCAGAAGGTATCGAAGCTGGTACATTAAAACTTGCAGGAACAGATGAAGAAGTTATTTTCACTTTAGCTGACGAACTTCTTTCAGATAGTGAAGCACATGCAAAAATGGCAAAAGCATCTAACCCATATGGAGACGGTGAGGCATCTCGTCGCATCGTAGAAGCAATCTTAAAAAACTTCAGTAAGTAACACGTGTAGCTGTAAAAAAACAGGACATTGAGTAAACAATGTCCTGTTTTTTATTTGTTTCTACTATTATAATGGTTGATCGTTGCCTTTAATCCTTCATGCAATGTGTATGTTGGTTTCCATGACAAAAGTGATTCAGCTTTTTGACAAGTTAAATAACTATACTTGATGTCACCAGGTCTTTCTTCTTCATATTCAATTTCAATTTTACGTTCAATGACATCCTCAGCTACTCTTATTAAATCATGTAAGGTCGTTGGTATATTTGTACTAATATTGCATGTATCGTTAATTGGATGCTCGCTAGCAATCAGATTTGCATTAACGATATCCTGGACGAATATGAAGTCTCTTGTTTGTTCTCCATCACCATATAAGGTAAAAAGAGAATTGTTTACAATCCGATCGACTAATATACTGATGACGCCCCCTTCACCTTTAGGGTCCTGTCCAATTCCGTAAACATTCGCATAGCGGAAAATGGAATATGGAATCGCATATAAATCATGAAAGATTTTGATATACATTTCTGGTGATAGTTTAGATGAGCCATAAAATGAAATTGGATTGGTTGAATGTTTTTCGTCCACTCCTAGATACGATGGATTCCCATAAGCAGCTGCAGAAGAAGCGTAAATTAGATTGCAGTCTTTCATTTCTTTTAATTGTCTTAATGACTCAAGGACGTTTATCGTACCAAGGATATTGATACTTGCATCTTCTACTGGATTTTGAATAGAGAACTGTACGTCAATTTGTGCTGCATGATGATTTATGATATCCGGTTGTTCTTTCAGGATGATTTCAATAAACTGTGGATTACGAATATCCATCTCGTAGAATTTTATGTCATATGGTATATTTTCTAATTTGCCAGTTGTTAAATTATCTACAACTATTACTTCAAACCCATGGGATTTATATGCTTGTACTAAGTTAGAACCGATAAAGCCAGCTCCACCAGTAACAACTACTTTTTTCATAATGAATCTCCTCTAATTAACTTGCTGCAATTTATGTAAGTCTTACAAACTATTATACATTTTACCATAATGAACAAGTATTAATCCAATCATGGTAAATAATGAAAAAGTGGTAATAGATTTGTTAGTTAAACGAAATTGCATGTTATTAATTGTGGTTGATTGTTAAATTTTGTCATGATAACTATTTACATTTGAAATCAAATGGTAATGGATTATCTACCCAATTTATGCTAAAATTATTTTGTTTTGTAGCATTTTGGTGAACAATGTAAATATATGATTTCTAATAAGATAGACTTTCGACTTTTGCAAAGCAAAGGAGGTGCAGTCGGATATGTCATCAAAGAAACGAATACTCTTAATTTCTCAGCATTTTTATCCTGAAATCGGTAGTGCAGCAAACCGAATGAAGAATATTTATTTGGAGTTGCATGCAAAAGGATATGATGTGAAAGTTTTAACTTTAGAGCCTAGATATCCTAGTAAAGAATTATATGAGAATGAACGATTTTGGGATAGTGATTTAAATGAGGAAGATGTTATACGAATTGAACCTCTTGTCAAAAAACATTCAACAAGTATTATTAAACGTTTATTTCTTTATTTAGAGGTTATGTTCCGTTTTATCCTCGAAATACTTCGATATAAGAAAGAAGTGGATTATGTTTTTGTCACGTCCCCACCGATATTTGTTGGAGTGGCTGGACTAATTGCAAAATGGAAGTTGAAAGCACCATTAATCCTAGATATTAGAGACCTATGGCCTGAATCAATCATTGGTGTTGGAGTGTTTTCAAATAAACTACTACTATCGACTGCGTTTAAACTTGAGGACATATTGTATCGTAAAGCAACTAAAATTTTCGTAAATAGCAGAAGTTTTATCGACTATATGACTAATAAGAATGTTCCAGTAGATAAAATATACTTTATGCCTAACTCTCTTACTGAAGAAGAGCTCAGTATTGAAGTAGAACAAAAGGTTAATGATACTAAAAAAACTGTTATATATACTGGGAATTTAGGGTTAGCACAAGATATCCAAAAGTTAATAAAAGTTGCAGAAAAATTAAAAGACGAAGCAAATATTCAATTTACGATTGTTGGTTATGGTTATCATTTAAATGAATTAGAAAAAGTGATTAAAGAGAAGAATTTAAACAATATTAATCTTCAATCAGCTAGATCGAGAAATGATACATTACGATTAGTTGCAAATTCGGATATAGCTTATGTAAGTTTGGTTGATAAGGATGTATTTAAAACTGTTTTACCAGGTAAAATTATCGATTATATGTGCGTAAGAAAACCGATAATTGGAGATGTATCTGGTTACGCAAGTGATATTATTCATACATCAAACTGTGGAATTGTTTCAAAAGAAAATAGCGTAGATGATTTAGCGGACAATATATTGAAGCTAGCAAAAGATGATGCGTTATGCCAAAAGTTAGGTCAAAATGGATATCAATATGCATATGAAAAATTACGTTGGAAAACGAACATTCTTGTTTTAGAAAAAGCGATGGAGGACATCGATGAATAAAAAAGTTTGTGCATTTGTCTTTAATCATTTTACGAATGATGCACGTGTATTACGGGAATGCTCAGCACTTGTAGAAGCGGGGTACGAAGTAGATTTAATTGCACTGCATAATTTTGAAATGAAAGACTTACCTAAAAAAGAACATAGAAAAGAAGGTTTTAACGTCATCCGAGTAAATGATCGATTACCATTTATATTAAACTGGCCGTTTTCAATAGCTGAAGCTGTTAAAGGTATCGCTACTATTAATTTGGTGACTAATATTTTATCATTGGTTTTAGTCTTACTATGCTTGTATGCCTCTCCGATCGCTACAATTGTTACTGTATTGTTATTGATGATCTTTAGTCATCGTATTGTAAGAGTTGCTAGTAAAAGAGGTTATTCAATATTAGAAATGACACTATACGGCTTAAGTAAAAATTATGATATTTATCATGCAAATGATTTAAATACATTACCACAAGCAATTGTAGGTGCTAAACTGTTTCGTCGTAAGAAATTAGTGTATGATTCACATGAGGTTCAATCAAGTCGTTCTGGTTATGAAAATCCTATCTTTGGAAAAATTGAAAAGTTTTTAATTAAGTTCATTGATATTATGATTCATGAGAATGATACTCGTGCTAAGTTTACTCAAGAACTTTACGATATTCCATATCCTGAAGTGATTCATAACTATCCATTTGTATCTCATCCTGAAAAGAGTCAATCAGTAAATCTACATAAATTAGTTGGTATTTCAGAAGATGAACCAATTCTTTTATATCAAGGTGGAATACAAAAAGGAAGAGGATTAGAACAAATTGTACAGGCTACACCACAATTTAAACGTGGTATTGTCGTTTTTATCGGTGATGGGAAAATAAAACCCAATTTGTTAAAGCTTGTAGACGAACTTAAATTACATGATCGTATTAAGTTTATTTCAAAAGTGCCGGTTGATGAATTATTAAACTATACTCGAAACGCGTATTTAGGCTTTCAAGTGTTAAATAATATTAACTTTAACCACTATTCTGCATCTTCTAATAAGCTTTTTGAATATATGATGAGTGGGGTACCAGCAATTGCATGTAGCTTCCCTGAAATACAAAAAGTTGTAGAAGCAGAAAATACGGGAATATGTGTTGATTCACATGATCCTAATTCAATTGCAGAAGGTGTAAATTATTTATTAGATCACCCAGAGCTAAGGGATGAAATGAGTCAAAATTGTCTTGTTGCTCGCGAAAAATATAATTGGAATGAAGAAAAGAAAATCTTTATAGACATTTATCGGAAGTTAACCTAATTCATGATATTTAACAATTATATGAACATAATACAATTAAGTATAAAAATATTTGAAGTATAAGTAGATAAGAGATAGAATGTAATATGGCGAAATGCTTATATTTTCACATAAAATTGTCGTTTTATGGCAATGAACTAAATCGAATGTGAGGGAATTTAAAATGAAAATTTGTACTATGGGCTTAGGATATATTGGATTACCAACATCAGCAATGTTTGCTAAATACGGAGCGACAGTTGTAGGGGTAGACCTATTTCCAGAAGTTGTTAATAAATTAAATAATGGTGAAATTCATATCGAAGAGCCAGGTTTAGGCGAAGTAGTGAAAGAGGTAGTAGAAAAAGGAAACTTCCGTGCTTCATTAACTCCTGAAGAAGCTGATGCTTTCATTATCGCAGTACCAACACCTAACAATGACGATATGTATAAATCATGTGACTTAAGTTATGTATTGAAAGCAACAGAAACTGTATTACCATTTGTTAAAAAAGGTAATGTCATTATTGTTGAGTCAACAATCGCACCACGTAGTATGGATGATCATGTTAAACCACTTGTTGAAGCAGCTGGTTTTACAGTAGGTGAAGATATTTACTTAGTACACTGCCCTGAGCGTGTATTACCAGGTCAAATCTTACACGAATTAATTCATAACAACCGTATCGTTGGTGGTGTTACTGAAGCTTGTTCAGAAGCTGGTGCGAAAGTTTATGGTTTATTTGTTGAAGGTGAAATCATTAAAACTGATGCTAAAACAGCTGAAATGTCTAAATTAATGGAAAATACATTCCGTGATGTAAACATTGCATTAGCAAACGAGTTAACAAAAATTTGTAATGTATTAGAAATCAACGTATTAGATGTAATTCAAATGGCTAATAAACACCCACGTGTTAACTTACACTCACCAGGACCTGGTGTTGGAGGACACTGTTTAGCGGTTGACCCTTACTTCATCGTTGCAAAAGCACCTGAGCAAGCTCAAATGATTAACTTAGCTCGTGGTATTAACGTATCAATGCCTGAGTACGTAGTTAACAATGTAAAAGAAATGGTTAGTGGAGTTGAAAATCCAAAAATCGCTGTGTTTGGTGTAACTTACAAAGGAAACGTTGACGACATGCGTGAGAGTCCAGCAATGGATATTATCGATATTCTTCGCAACGAAGGTTTAGAATGTGCTGTTCATGATCCACATGTTGAATCAGACACTTTCAAATTATTATCAGCTGACGAAGCGGTAACAGACGCACACTTATTATTAGTTCTTACTGATCATGATGAATTTAAAACAATGAATACAGATGAGTTAGCTGAAAAAATGGCGAAACCAGTACTATTTGATACACGTAATTGCGTGAAAACAAATGAGGGAAAAATGCAATTCGTAAACTTTGGTAATTTATACACAGTAGTAAATTCTAAAAAGGTTATGGCATGAATTCGTTAAAAACCGTATTCTCTGAACAATTTAATAATGTATATATGATAGGTAGACTGTCTGCATATGAGCTTAAAAAGCTCTATGCAAACAGTTTTCTTGGCGGTATATGGATATTTTTAAATCCAATTATCCAAATTGCTGTATATGGTCTAACGTTTGGTCTAGGTATTCGTGGGGGTGCATCAGTTCATGGCATTCCATACTTCACATGGATGGTATGTGGGCTAATACCTTGGTTCTTCATTAGTGGATCAATCATGCAAGGTTCTAATGCAATCTATGCAAGGATTAATACAGTTGCTCGGATGAATTTCCCTCTAAGTATTACGCCAACATATGTTATTGTTGCTCAGTTATATACGCATGCAGTATTAATGATTTTATGTTTAGCGATTGTATCGTTTTCTGTTGGAATTAGTAACATCCACCTTTTAGAATTACTTTACTTTATTTTATCTAGTTTTTGTTTTTTAGTAGCATTGTCTTTTATTACATCAACTTTATCCACAATGATGAGAGACATTCATTTATTAATTCAACAAACAACAAGATTGTTACTATATTTAACACCAGTATTATGGGAACCAAGTGCGAATGCTCCTGAGTTTCTATTAAATTTAATGAAATTAAATCCATTTTATTATGTAGTAGAAGGCTATCGTTCAGCATTAATTTATGATGACACTAGTATCTTCTTATCTCCATTAACACTTTATTTCTGGGGCTTAGTATTAGTAATGTTAGTTTTAGGAACAACATTACATGTTAAGTTTAGAAGAAATTTTGTGGACTATCTGTAAAGGTGAATGCCTATGAGTACAAAAGTTGAATTTAAGAATGTAACAAAAAAATACAAGATGTACACTAGACAAATTGATAAAATAAAAGATTTATTTACTTCAAAGGAAAGTGGAGATTTCCACTACGCTTTAAGTGATGTATCTTTTTCTGTTGATTCTGGTGAAATTGTTGGGATTATTGGATTAAATGGTTCAGGTAAAAGTACCATGTCGAATTTAATTTCTGGTGTTACGATGCCCAATGAAGGAGACGTATATGTAAATGGTACTGCTTCTCTTATTGCAATTTCTGCAGGATTAAATGGTCAATTAACAGGATTAGAAAACATCGAACTAAAAGGCCTAATGATGGGCTTAAGTAAAAAACAAATTCAAGAAATAACACCAAAGGTAATTGAATTTGCAGAAGTTGGAAAGTTTATTAATCAACCAGTTAAAAACTACTCGAGTGGAATGCGTTCACGATTAGGTTTTGCAATTTCTATTAATATAGATCCTGATGTTCTAGTAATAGACGAAGCATTATCAGTTGGTGATCCAACATTTACTCAAAAGTGTTTAGATAAAATGAACGAATTTAAAGAAAATGGTAAAACGATTTTCTTTATTAGTCATTCACTTGGTCAAGTTAAATCATTCTGTACAAAAGCGATATGGGTTCATTATGGTAAGATTAAAGATTACGGTGATGTATTACCAGTAACAGCACAGTATCAAAAATTCTTAGCTGATTATCAAAAAATGACGCCAGAAGAGCGCATAAAGTTTAAAGCAGAACAATTAAAAGAAAACACGCATGGTTTATTAATGACAAACGATGTTTCAACAAAAAAAGGATTTTTTGATATTTTTAAAAAGTAAAGCGTAAGTATCAAAATGTCATCATGGCTAGTTAACGATAATTTTTTTATATATGGTACTGAAATTGCACTCTTTAACTATTGAACTTATTCAAGCAATTAGCTTGTCAATAGTTAGAGTGTTTTTTCATAAAATCCCACCTTACTTGGCGAAAAAAGGAGTGTCAAGATGAGTAATTCACTTTTTGGTAGAACCAAAAGCCTTCTAAAAAAAGCAACTAGTTCTATTCTATTAAATAGTAATGGAAAAAAGTATGAAGAAAAAAGATGGATCATTAATAATCCATCGAATTTGATTGAACCCAAATTTAATATGAAAGATTTCAATATTAAATATGAAGATGAGGCCTTAAAGAAAAATTCATACAGCAATCATAAACAATGGTTAGCAGATTTTCCGAAGAGTAACGGAAGCAAATATTATTTAAGACAAGACCTTAAACTAGGAATTTTATCAGATGATATCTTTTTTAATACATATGAACCAGTAGCAAATACAATTAGAGTTAATGAGCAGAATTACCAAACGATCGAAGTTGATGTCTTGTTGATTGCTTTTAATTTAGAAGATTTACCGAAAGAATGGAATGGACTAGGTAGTTCTACTTCAGAGGTAATTAGAAATAAACTCATTAAGATGATTAATCATTTTAAAAATCAAAATAAAACAGTTGTATATTACTCTTTAGATGAAACGGAAATCTATAAGAGACTACATCCTATCGTAAAAGCTTGTAATGTAATCTTAACGATTCAAAAAAGTAGTGCAGATTATTTTAAGTCAGAGAACTTAAATAGTAATATTCATGTCTTAAAGTTAGGAATTAATCCATTAATTCATAATCCAATTGGCACAAGACTTCATAAATATAAAAAGAAAGCAGCACTATATGAGCATTGGGATCCAAAGAATCAAAGACGTAAAAATACGTTAACCTCATTTATCAATAGTGCAGTAAATAGTGAAAATGAAGTGATCCTTTATGACACTTTACTACATAAGACAGATAAATCAGCTGCGTTTCCTAAAGATTTTCATGAATTTCTTGCACCCACTGTAAACCAGGAATACAAGTACGCATATTTAAAGTTCTTTGAAACAATTTATCTGTTCAATGAACATAAAGAAAAATACTTCCCATACAATCGTAATCTAAATGAATTTATGGCGTTAGGGAATACAATCATTACGAATTATCACTCGGATATTCATAATCGATTTCCTAATATTTATATTGGTTATTCCAAAAAAGAAATTCAGGAAATTTTAAGTAAGTATAGTGATAATGATATTTATGAAAATCAAATGGCTGGTGTCCGAAATATTTTTAAACAGGATACAATATTTGAGCGATTTAATGATTTATGCTCAATCTTACATATTGAAATCATTAAAAAGGATAGAAAAATTGCAATCCTAACAAAAGAAAAAACTGATCATGTTGTAGAGATGTTTCATTATCAAACATATCCTCATAAAGAATTATTTTTAGAAAGTGAATTTACAGAAGAATTAAAGCAACAGTACGATATGATTGCCTTTTTCAGCGATGACTATCAATATGGGGAATTTTACTTAGAAGATTTAGTGAATGGTTTTAAATATACTTTCTGTGATTACATTTCCAAAAATATGAAACAAATTAACGCTATTGATGCAATCGGAATTGAGCACAATTATGTTAATGAATTAAATGATAAATACAGTACGTTATTTTGGTCCGATTCATTTAAATTAACTAAATTGCTTACT
The DNA here is from genome assembly GCF_036962205.1 of Bacillus sp. JJ664. NCBI lineage: Bacteria > Bacillati > Bacillota > Bacilli > Caryophanales > Bacillaceae > Bacillus > Bacillus sp. JJ664. The sequence continues at coordinate 15,797 of NZ_JBALMS010000051.1, forward strand.
ATCCAAGCTGGTCAATTATTAAACAATGGATACCAAGTAGATTATTTTGAATTAAACCAAAAAATCATTCATCAACCAGCGTTATCTAAGAAAACCTATAAATTATCAATGATCATACCTGTTTATAACAATGGATTGTTCCTATTGAATAAATGTTTCCAAAGCTTAAAACGAAGCAGTCTGTTTCATGACATGGAAATATTATTGATTGATGATGGTTCAACGGATCAGTTTACACCAAATATGGTCAAAAGACTTGCAAGACATTATGAAAATGTAAGTTATTATTTCTTCAATGACGGTGGAAGTGGTAGTGCTTCACGTCCGCGTAACAAGGGTGTCGAAATGATTTCGACTGAATTTGTGACCTTCTTAGATCCAGACAATGAGGCAGTACATGATGGGTATGCAAAATTATATGAAGAAATATCAACGAATGACTTTGATTTAGTCGTTGGAAATATATATCGTGTTTCTGATCGTGAAATGAGATTGAATTTTGTAAGTGCATTGAAAGGTGTCAATAATCAGCAAGATATCATTGAAAATACGAGAGAAGTTTTTGTTGAGTCAGCATTTAAAATCGCAAGTATTCAAGCATTAATTATTCGAAAATCACTTATTACAGATCATAAGTTAACACAAGTAGTTGGCGCTGCAGGAGAAGACTCACTATTTTTTAAAGAACTTGTTATTCATTCAAAAAGAATCAAATTAGTTGAAGAAGATATTCATATTTATTATGCAGATGTTGAAGGCTCTGTAGTAAATACGATTACAGCTAATTTTTTCAAGAAGTATTATATGGTACAACCTTACCAAGTGACTTTCTTGAAAGAACAATCTTTATTAGAAGAGTATGCAGAAAGACGATTTGAGTATTATTTTAAAGAATGGATATTAAAAAAGTTAATGCATGTTAAACGCGAAGATGCAATGGAAGCTATTAAATATTCAATTAAGATTTGGGATTTTTATAAAGATTATGTAAATATTACGGAACCAGTTATTGCAAGATTTGCTGAACTAAGTAAACTAGAGGAGTATGACAAAATAATCGCTGAATACATTAATCCATAATCATTTTAGAAGCAGTTACAGAAGACACTCTTTGCTTTGTTGTATAAGAGTAAAATAAAGAGGAAAAAATAAAAATACCTCAACAACTTGATTAACCATTTGAATGGGGGAGAAATTTTGTCTGATAATCAAAAGAAGAGCTCTGACTTTAAACTAAAAGTGAAGAGATCACTTGAAATTGATCCGAAAACGGATAGTCCATTATTGATGAATTTAAAAAAGGTTGTAAGAAAATCAATTAGAACTGTGCAATTAATTAATAACGGACAGATCATTCCGGTCTTGAAAAAGAAGATTAAAGGCGGTACGAATAAGGCAAACACGAATACTAAGCGTAATATGACGGAAATGGAAAAAGGGGAATATATTAAGTATCTAAAGGAACACAGTGATACTGGGTATTATGATGAAGTAAAACCTATTATTGATAAAATTCCTGTAAGTAATGGTAGTAGATACTATCCGCAAATTAATGCAAATATTGGGATTATCGCAGACGAGTTTTTATTTAATTCCTTTAACGGAATTGCAAATTTCGTTTATATTACTAGAGACAATTACATGGAGCATGTAAACACATTAGATATATTTATCGTTGCCTCAGCTTGGAAGGGATTAAATAATGAATGGAAAGGACTTGCGAATGCAAAAAACCGTCCATTAAGAGATGAATTATTCCATATTATTGAGACTTATAAATCAAATGGTATTAAATGTGTATTTTATTCTAAAGAAGATCCTGTTAACTATGATCGCTTTATTGAAATTGCGCAAAAAGCTGACTACATCTTTACAACTGCAGAAGAAGTAATAGAAAATTATAAAACGGATTGCAACAATCAAAATGTAGACGTTCTTAAATTCGGTGTAAATCCTTTGTACCATAACCCAGTAGGATTTAGAAAAAGTAGAAGAGAAAAAGAAGTGTTCTTTGCAGGGTCTTGGTATCTGAAATACCCACAGAGACAAAAAGATTCACAAACAATTTTTGATGGTGTAATAGATGCAGGATATAAATTAAAGCTAATTGACCGAAATTATAATTTATTTTTAGAACAACATTTTTTTCCAAAAAAATATGTAGATTATATTTCACCTGCAATTAATCATGAAGATTTACAGAGAATTCATAAGTTATATGATTGGTCGCTTAACTTAAACTCAGTTAAATATAGCCCAACAATGTTTGCGAACCGAGTATTTGAATTGCAAGCGCTTGGAAATTTAATGTTGTCTAATTACAGTATGTCGATTAACAATAAGTTCCCTAATGTGTTCATTGTTCATGACTCAAATGAAGTTGGACATATTTTAAATGGATATACAACTGATGAACTTTATAAACACCAAGTTCAAGGAATCCGAAAAGTAATGAGTCACGAGACAACTGTTCAAAGATTAGAGAGACTGTTACAGTTTGTTGGTTTTCCTCATAAGCCATATGAACGTTCGGTTGCAGTGGTAGTCGAAGATATAACTGATAAAATTGAAGAAATGTTTCAATATCAAACATATGAAAACAAACATTTATTCAAAGCAAGTGAATTTACTGAAGCAATTAAGTCTCAATATGATCTAGTTGCATTTTTCCATGAAGAAAAAGAGTATTATGAGTACTATTTAGAAGATATGATTAATGCTTTTAAATACACGAACAGTGCGTATATTACAAAAGAAGGATTCTACGATGGAGAAACGCTTATAAATGGTGTAGAACATGATTATGTTTCTACGATGAAGGACAAGTATCGTACAATTTTCTGGGCAGAACTGTTTAGCGTAAATAATTTGCTTGAAATGAATGGCGAACAAGCAATTGAAAATGGTTATAGTGTTGATCATTTTGAATTTAATAATCAAGTTAAAGTTGCTCAACAAGGCACTAAACAATATAAGTTCTCTGTCATCATTCCGGCTTATAATAATGGAGAATACTTATTAAATAAATGTTTCTATAGCTTACGTAGAAGCAGTATGTTTGAAGATATGGAAATCATTATTGTAGATGATGGTTCTACTGATTCTTACACACCGATGATCATTAATCGTATAGCAAGAGATTATTCAAACGTAACTACACATTTCTATAACGATGGTGGAAGTGGTACTGCTTCAAGACCACGTAATAAAGGTGTAGAAATGAGTACAACTGACTATATTACTTTCTTGGATCCTGATAATGAAGCTGTTAATGATGGATATGCTAAATTATACAAGGAAATGGTAGAAAATAATTATGACTTTGTAGTTGGTAATATTTATCGAGTATCTGATCGCGAGGTACGCTTGAATTATGTAAATGCTGTGAAGGATGTAAATAATCAACAGTATGAAATTAAAGGAAACACGAAAAAAGTATTAGTTGATTCTTCTTTTAAAGCAGCAAGTATCCAAGCGTTACTTGTTCAAAAATCATTAATAACGAATAATAATTTGCAAATGGTAGTTGGTGCTGCAGGACAAGATACACTATTCTTCCATGAATTATTATTAAATGCTCAAAATGTAAAATTAATGAACCTAGATATTCATATTTACTATGCAGCAGTTGCAGGTTCGACAGTTAATACAATTACGAAAAACTTCTTTAGAAAGTTCAAAATACTAGAAGATCAAAGAATAGAAGCGTTGAAGAAGTACGAAGTTTTAGATGATTACTTAGAAAAACGCTTTGAATATTACTTTAAAAATTGGTATTTGGTAAAACTAAAGAAAATTAAAGAAACTGATGCGATGGAGTCTATTGAAATTCTTTGCAGTATTTGGGATATTTACAAAGATGAAGTAACCCCTATTGATCCAGAGATTATTCGTTTTTCTAAATTCGCAGAGAAGCAAGATTTTGAAGGCATCTACAATGAATATGTTTTAAACGAAAATTTAGTAAATGTTTAATGAATTGAAGGAATCCTTTATAGGGTTCCTTTTTTACTTTAGGTTTTTTTCTAAAAACACTTACTTTTGTGAAACTTTTTTAAATAATCCAACGTCTAATTGTGTAAGGAGGCGTTAGCTATTGAAAAAAGCATATATGATTTTTTTAGTACTCTTATTAATGATTGTTTCTGGTTGTACAAAAGTATTTGATGCAGAACCACCCGAAGCGAAAGCGATAATAAAAAATAAAGAAATAGCATTAAAGAGAGGGGGATATCATTGGACGACCGAAGAGGGGATTTCAACAAAAACAACGATTGCTGATGCAGCTTCTCCTAACCAAATAGCACAAAATCTGATTGCATCATCTGTTGAAAAAGGATCAGAGGCAACCATTGAGTTTAGTGATCATTCAAAACCGCAGCTTACATATAATTTTTGGGAAGGCGATGAGTCAGGAAAATCTATCTCAATGGAAGGAAATAAAATAATAGTCCCTTCTACTAGTGGTAAATACATCATTGAAGTAAATGCTACCTGGTCTAACGGAGATGTTTCATATACATTTGTTATTGATGTTAATTAAGAAAATAAAAACGCTTGGAATTGAAAGTTGCCCCGATGTTAGACGTCATCTAACAATCGAAGACACTTCAAATGTGCCAAGCGTTTTTGTGTAAGTGATTTTTACTTTCTATTTTTAACCTTGTTGATATAGTAAATTGTATCTTCTAATTCAAGTGGGTTATGTCCTTGTTCTTTATTAGAGTACATTTCCACAGTTAAACGATTGTATGTTAATGTATCTTTTAATGTATTCAGACCTCTTACAAATGGCATGAAGTGTTTTACAACGTCATGATCACAAGCTGTATTTTGTAAGTAAAAAATATAAGGCATATAGTTAATTTCTTTGAAAAATTCTAGTACATTTAATCGTGTTATATATTTTTTAGCTGATTCCTCAGTTGGTAGAGAAGGGTGAGCCGCTTCTAAAAGTCGATTAACATGTGTTTGGTAATAGTTTGGAATAATCGTTTGTGGATTATTTACTATCGCCTTTGAACCTTTAATATATCCAGCAAGTATCATTGACATAAACCCGCCACCAGAAGAACCATAGAATAATGTATCCTCTGCTTTGACAGACATCTTTGTCATTAATTTTTCAATGATTTTAGCTATTTTTTCTAAGAAAAATGTATCATCATTACCATGTCCCCAACCTAAACTCATTTGTCCTAAATAAAGAGTTGGGTCATTATAATAAATCATATTTGATTCAAAATGCTCAGTCCATGAATGGCGTTGGAAAATCGGTGGTTTCATTTTTGCAGGATCATATGCACCAGATCCAAATACAAGTAATTCATTTGAAGATGAGTTTGCTCTAATTAAAAACTCATATTTAACATTATCCCAATTTACAGTAAGGATAAAAGGTGTAAGACTAGTTAAGTTAATTTCATCAATTTTTTCGAAAGTAGTATGTATATTTTCATATTTATTGAGCATTCATTTTCACTCCTAGTACTGAAATTTAATCATATCCAAACTTAAGTATACATATAGTTTTATCGATAAATCAACGGTATCACTCATTTTCATTAAAAAGAAATAAATGATTTCATTCAAATTTTTTAACTTAAAATGAAGCAGAAGAAACAACGGAAATTGACCCATTAAAGAAAATTGAACTATTATAGGAGTAAGAAAAAATAAAAGAGTAAGGATTGAGGACCATTTTATTAGAAAATAAATTCATTCGTTATTGGCTACCCGTTTTATTAATAGCAGGTGGTATTTTTTATTCATCATCTACACCATATGGAGATCAGGATATAAGGCCACAATTAAATCAGTTAAATGGTATATATCATTTTGTTGGGCAATTCGATTTTGTTCATTTTACATATGCTGGCAAAGAAATCAGTATAGAACACCTAGGAAGTGCAGGTTTTGTAGAGTTCTTCATACGTAAGCTTGCCCACTTTTCAGTATTTTGTTTACTTGCTTTCTTTACAACGAGATTAGTAAGTGCTTATAGACATAAATTCTTTATAATCGGTCTATTATTGACAATACTTTATGCTGCCTCAGATGAGTTCCATCAGTCATTTACAGCAGATCGAACGCCACTTATTCAAGATGTAGTGATTGATTCGAGTGGTGCCATTTTAGGAGCTTGTTTATTTTTTTTCCTATATAAAAAATTTCATAAAAAGAAAGAAAATTAGAAAAGACATTGAACTTATGTCAATGTCTCAGTGTGTGTAGACAAAAGTATAAATAATAGAGATACAATTTGAAATTATAAGCTTTCAAAAAAAGTAATCTTATTCGAAAAAGGATCAATGACTGTTATTTCTTTTGTATTCCACGGTGTTTTTTCGAGACCGGGTTTATTATATTTATAGCTTTTTGTTTTTAAAGTTGAGTATAGTGCTTCAATGTTATTTACTTTTACTCTAATTGCAGAGCCAGGGCTACAATCACCGTGATGTTCCGATAAATGAATCACACAATTACCTCGTGATACTTGCATATAAATTGGGAAATGATTTTCGTATCGGTGCTCCCAATCAAGTTGGAAATCTAGGAAATGTATATAAAACTCCTGCGCCTTTGCAATATCAAAAATACGAAATATAGGCGTAATGTCATGATACACAATCAATTGTTCTTCCATTTTAAAACCTCCAAGGCGGAATAATCTAAACATAAGTCATATTCTTTAATTCTATAGATATCCCTTCCCTTTTTAGGCTTAATGACTAAATTTACGGTCTCAACTTATTCATAAATACTCCCGTTTGATAACAATTTGAGTTTTTCTTTATTTTTTACTAGTAGACTGCCTCTTTTACGTTCGATAATTTCTTCCTTACAAAATTTATTTACTACTCTATTTAAATGTCGATAGCTTGTCCCTAAAAGTTCAGCAATTTCAGTAAGCTTAGATGATTTGATTTCATTTGCAAAAGATGAATCAGCATCGTCTAATAGAGTTGATGCAAGATAACTCGCAAATCGATTTTCGACTGGGAACAATAGATTCAAGCTAGAAGAATTTGAAAATGTATATAATTTATAGCTTACGTTTTTTAGTAGAAATTTTAAGAAATCCGGATTGTTCGATTGAGTTTCATGTAGTAATTTATTATGAATGCCAATTAATATACTACTTTTTACTGCTTCAACATTACTTCTTACTTCAGAATTATTGATAAATTCAACATCTCCAATTAGAGCCAAGGGATTATTAAACCGCAGTAATAAAGACTTCCCGTTCGGTAAAAAGATAGAGATCTTTAATTTACCTTCAACCAAGATATAGAAACGATCCAGTAACTCTCCATTGCTACAAATAAGATCGCCTTGATCAAATTGAAATAATTTCATTTCTTGAATGATTGGATTCTCGAAAATATCGTCTAATTTATATTGTGTAACATATTGTTTTAATAAATCTTGATTTGCCAACTCTCGCATGATAAAATCTCCTATCAATCAGAAAAGGATATATTTATTAAAATATAATTTATCACACAAAAAAAGGACATATGTCCTTATTCTTTTCAAAAAGCTTTTATCGTATCAAGTAACAACCTTTTTAGAAAAGTGCATTTCAAAAAGATTATTCACATATGGATTTTTANNTTAAACAGTAAAGATAGAAGATAATAAAAATTTTTAAAAAAGTAAAAAACCTTATCTATATTTGATAAGGTTAATGACCATTTTATGATTAGTTAAAGTGTTATGAAGTTCGGCTCCGCACCTGCTTGATCTACATAGCCAACTTTAACAGGGTGCATTTGAATTAATATGTAATTAGGGTCATCAGGACCTTTAATCCATTTAGATAATTCATCTGTCCACACCTTATCTTCAGCACTTGCATTTTCTATTATTTCAGCTTTGGCAAACATTTCTACAAAATTATCGTCTAATTGATTTCCATCATGTCCGATTAGTAGGTGGACATTAGGATTATTTTTTATATCGTCCACTTTTTTTGATTCTTTATGGGTTGCGATATAAGGTGTTAATCCTTTAAAGAAAAAAATCATAAAACAACTATGTGGAAAGTCCTCTCGTATCGTTGTGAAAATTCCTAATTGCTTTGCTTTTAGCACCTTCATTATATTTTCTTGAACCACCATAAAACTCCTTTCAACGATCAGTCTACAGGTTAAATAGACTCAGATTGCAATCCAATAACCAGATTTTATTCGACTTTACATTTTATCTTTGAGTAACTTGCTTTTAGGCTTATTTGACCAAAGTGAGCTGCCTACTCTTTTAAGTCTTTGTTAATTGATTTTGATTTAAACCTATTTTTTTGTGTCTTTTGCATATGATAGTTGTAAGTAATATTTTTTAGGAGGTTACTATGGCTCATCGTTTGTTTTTTATTATTTCATTTATCGGTGTTCCACTATCTGTTATTGGGAGTATCATGCATTGGAATGAGATTATCTTATTTGTCATATATTGTGTGACAATTATTGCTTTGGCAGGTATTATGGGTCGAGCTACTGAGAGTCTTGCAATAGTAGCAGGTCCGCGTATTGGAGGACTGTTGAATGCGACGTTTGGAAATGCAGTTGAATTAATTATTGCTATTTTTGCATTGAGAGAAGGTTTAGTTGAGGTTGTATTAGCTTCGCTTACAGGTTCTGTAATTGGAAACTTATTGCTTGTTGGTGGACTTTCATTTTTTGTTGGGGGATTAAAGTACAAGCGTCAAAGCTTTAATGTGTATGATGCTAGACATAATTCAGGTTTATTAATTTTTGCAGTTGTACTAGCTTTTGTAATCCCGGCTATTTTTGCGGATCGAATGGATAAAGCAGATACGATGACACTAAGTGTTGGTGTATCGATTATTTTAATGGTTTTATATTTAGCAGCTTTATATTTTAAACTTGTTACGCACCGAGGGGTATATGTTACAAAAGGGCAAGAAGAGATAGAAGAGCATGAAACAGCCGAATGGGGAAAGTGGAAAGCAATTTTAATTTTGGCGATTGCCACAGTAGCTGTTGGGTATGTTTCTGAGAACTTAGTTCATACATTTTCAACGGTTGGAGAAAAATTTGGATGGACAGAATTGTTTATTGGTATTATTGTAGTTGCTATTGTAGGTAATGCAGCAGAACATGCTTCAGCAATTGTTATGGCATATAAAAATAGAGTCGGGGTAGCAGTCGAAATAGCTGTCGGTTCCTCTCTTCAAATTGCTATGTTTGTCGCACCAGTATTAGTTATACTATCATTATTTATGGACCATAGAATGCCGTTGATATTCTCAATTCCAGAGCTAGTTTCAATGGTAACATCGGTATTTCTAACGATCGCCATAATGAATGATGGGGACACAAACTGGTTTGAAGGGTTAACACTCTTAGGAGCTTATGTTATTATGGGAATCGGTTTCTATTTATTATAAAGATTGAATTGAAGGTGGTAATACTTGAGAATAACTAGGATATTATTTTACGTAATCGGGTTATTAATTTTGACATTGGGAATCAGTTTAGCAATCACAGCTGGAAAAGGGGCAAGTGCTTGGGATGCATTAGCAGTAGGTGAATCGACAACTTTTGGGTTAACAGTTGGTACATGGATTATTATTAATTCGTCTATTCTTTTATTTGTAAATGCTTTTTTACAGAAGAAGAGACCTGATTGGCTAGCTGCAATCACATTTATTTTAATTGGCAGGTTTCTCGATTTATGGTTATATATTAATTTGGAACATATTTTTGCTGCAAATACATATACAAGGTATCTACAATTAATTTTATCTATTTTCGCTATGACATTAGGTATTGCAATATATTTACAAGCAAAATTCCCTTTAAGTCCAATCGATGATTTAATGATTTCTTTAAATAAACGTTTCGGCGTTAGTTTAGGGGTAGCTAAGACAATTGGTGAAGTATTTGCTTTAATCATTGCGTTTCTGTTACATGGCCCCATTGGAATTGGAACATTATTAATCACATTTAGTATTGGTCCGATCTTGCAAAGAATTAGAATCCCGATCGAAAAATTGTATATAAAACTTACATCGTAAGAACAATTTTTGACACGTAATTTTGAAGAAGAGAATAATTCACAAATACATATATTTACAAAATATGTTCATGCTAAGAATAAATATATTTCTTTTTACCGAAAGGGGCATGAATATGTCTAAATGGATAAAGCCATTCATACTGTTAAATATAGTTTTTTTAGTTATTTTATTAACAAATTTACAACATACTGATGCGGCGAAACGAGAAATAAATGTCCCAGGTTTTGCTGCAAATGTGTCGAAAGAAAATACTTATCCAAATCCATCTCAAGATTTACCAGAGTTACAACCAGGAGAATTTGCTAAGCAATTACTTAATTCCTCCAATGTAAAAATTGAAAATCCAAATCTGATTCGTATGTTTAATGAATCGTCAGTTGGAAGAGCTCCGTTTGCAGTTGGATATAATGCAAAGATATTTTTAGGAGTATGGCCATTAAATTATGAATCAAATGAAACGACTGTAAATTGGCAATATAAAAAAATAAATACGAATTATTTAGATAATCGTGGTGAAAAAAACTATAAGCGCGTTAAATATTATCAAAATGCTCAACATATTATTCGTGGAGGCTTGACTGCAAAAGTACGTGATTCAGACGATGTCATTAATCTAATGATGCATAGAGCTTCAGAAAAAACTACGCTACCTTTGGCGTTTCAAACTGTGATTGGCGCAGGGACTAAGAACGAAAGAGTGTATAATGTTCCACCAAAACAAATAGGTTATTTATACACATATGCACCAGCTGTTAATGAAAAAGGTAAAGTAACTTTTGGAGAAGTTTACTTAATTTTAAAAGGGAACAAAAAAACACTTCAGGTTAAAAATGTAGTTTCTCAAGGAATCGGTGCATGGATTCCAGTACAAGATTATGTTTCGTTTGGATATATTGCAACGTCTCAGCCAAAGTAAAATATAGATCATAATAGAGAAGGGCAGGCTTACTACTTTATAGTTTAAGTTTGTTCTTTTTTAGTTTTAATGGGGAGAGTGTTAAAATGAAATACATATTATCTTCGGTCCAATGGACACTTTTTATATTAGCTGGAAGTATTGTTGCTCCTATTTCAATTGCCTCCATGTACGGTTTAAACGGAATGGAAACAGTTGAATATGTACAAAGAACATTATTTGTTCTTGGGATTGCGGGGATTTTACAGACATGGAAAGGTCACAGATTACCGATTCAAGAAGGTCCAGCAGGTTTATGGTGGAGTGTAATCACGTTATATGCTGGTCTAGGGGTTATTTTATACGGGTCCCATATTGAAACGCTTCAAGTTATTCAATTTGCATTTTTATTAAGCGGTTTGATTTTCCTACTATTAGGTTTTTTAGGTGCTATTCAAAAAATCGCTAATTTGATTACACCAGTCGTTGTTAGTACATATTTAATTTTACTTGTGGCTCAGTTAAGTGGTTCTTTTATAAAAGGAATGTACGGATTAAGTAGAGTGAACAGCTCAGTTAATTTAAAAGTATTGGCTTTGTCAGCATTTATTGTCATACTATCAATCTTTTTATCAAAACACCCGAAGCTCGGTCAGTTTTCAATCCTGATTAGTTTAATTTTAGGATGGGTATTATTTTATGTATTCGACCTTTCAAATTCTATTCAACATGTAGATTCCATTTTTAAAATACCAGAAATATTTGCATTTGGAAAACCAATTTTTAAAGGAAACATGATTGTATTAATCATTGTCATAACTTTTTTATTGCTAGCAAATATGTTGGCTTCCATTAAGGTTGTACAAATAGTGATGAAAAAGCAAGGTGTTAGCCTTAAAGAAGATATATACAATTCATCAGGTAAAATGGCGGGGGTAATCCATCTGTTAGGGGGCTTATTTTCTGCTATTGGAGCAGTTCCGATTTCAGGTACCGCGGGATTTATTGAAAACACAAAACTAACAAAAAAAATGCCATTTATTTATGGTTCCATTATGATTATTATCATCAGTCTAATTTCGCCTCTTACCGCATTTGTATCTTCAATTCCAGAAGCAGTTGGATATGCAGCCATTTTTCCTGTATTTTCAAGCATATTGACTTTAGCCTTTAATGAGTTAAATGCTATTGAAAATAAAAAGAATGCTTATGAAATTGTGAGTGTATCTGTTTTTATTGGCATTGGGGCAATGTTTGTGCCATTAGATTCATTCGCTTCTCTTTCTCCAACTTTAGCTTCAATCTTTAGTAATGGATTGGTATTTGGAACGATTATTGCTTTGATATTTGAACAATTACGTAAAAGAAAATCAAAAATAAAAGGATAACAAAGATTCTTAACGCTATACAAAAAAATCCCTTAAGTAGTGGTAACACTTTCTACTAAAAGGGATCTTTTTTATCATTATTTTGATAGCTTTGATTTTTTAATTGTAAAATCTGTATTTGGATAATAGCTATTTTTTACAAGAATATTAGGTCCAAGACATTGAACAGCGGGGCAATGACAACTTAATTCAGCAGCAGTTTTTGAGGCTGACCAAATATCATATGCTTGTTGTAATGTATTTTCTTGTATGTTTCCTAGGTGAGGTACATCACCAAAATCAGTTACGATAATGCTCCCATCAAATATGTTTACATTTAGTCGTGAGCGTCCATCAGGGTCATTACGTAATGTAACATTTTTACTAGAATATAATCTTTGGATGATTTCTAAATCTTGTTGGTTATCACTACATGGATAGAAAGGTAATGTTCCAAAAAGCATCCACGTATCTTGGTCACGTACATTTAATAATGTTGAAATTGCTTCACGAAGTTCCTCTTTTGATAGTACTTCTAAGTTACTAGCAAAATCACTTGGATACATAGGATGTACTTCATGACGTTGGCATTTCATCTCTTCTACAATTTGGCGATGGATTTTTTCTAAATATGGAAGTGTACGTTTATTTAACATCGTTTCAGCGGAAACCATTACGCCTGCTTCTACTAGGCGTCGACTATTTTCAATCATATTATCAAATAATTTTGCGCGTTGTTCGTAAGTAGGCTTACGTTCCATCATGGCAAATCCTGCTTCTACAAACTCGTCTACAGTTCCCCAGTTATGTGATATATGTAATACGTCTAAGTAAGGAATAATTTTTTCATAACGTCCAAAATCTAAAGTAAGATTTGAATTGATTTGTGTGCGAACACCACGTTCATGAGCATACTTTAATAATGGTACAACATAGTTATCAACCATTTTATTTGAAAGCATCGGCTCTCCACCAGTTATACTAATACAACGTAAATGCTCAATTTCTTCTAAACGATGTAATATTAAATCGATGGGTAATGCATTAGGATCCTTTGGCTGTAATGTATATCCTACCGCACAATGTTCACATCTCATATTGCAGATGGTTGTCGTTGTAAATTCTACATTTGTTAGTATGTTTTTCCCGTACTCTTCTACATCCATATATGCTTCCCAAGGATCATAAATAGGTGTAATTTGTTGCAATACATTTTTCATAAAAAAACTCCTTCAGGTGCTTTTGTACCTATCAGTGATAAATAGTATAAATTGATTTTTCCTCAACTATTATAAGTAAGAAAAGTGAGGATTGTATAGAAATAAATTTAAAAAATTGTCGAAATGCTACGATATATAGACAGAGAAGGGTATAATAAATTGTAAAATGTAGAAGAGGAGTGTAGATACGTGGCAAACTCGGTTGAGCAATTATCATACATTAAAGAACGTTTTCATTCAGTTATGGAAACAATCGAATCGTTAGAAGCAGAAGAAATTAGTTTAGATGAATTAGATCAATTATTATCAGTATT
>NZ_JBALMS010000051.1:29694-54789 GCF_036962205.1 Bacillus sp. JJ664
GAAGTGAATCAAGTAGATTAAAGTCCATATCAATGGGCTTTTTTTCATGAATGGAACGTTTTATACAACCGTTTATAAGAAATTGTATTATAATGAAAAGGGGAAAATTCTTTCTTTTTTATAAAGGGTTGAGGGGGAGCAGTATGCAACAGTTACAAGAAAGTATATATCAGTTAATTGTAGAAACATCAACGAACCTACCGAAGGATGTGCGTAAAGCCATTCGACAAGCAAAAGCTAATGAGAGCGCTGGTACGAGAAGTGCAATCGCATTGGAAACGATTACAAATAATATTATGATGGCTGAGGGTGACGTTTCACCGATTTGTCAGGATACTGGTATGCCTACATTTAAAGTGAAAACTCCAGTTGGTGTAAACCAGCTTGAAATAAAAAAAGCGATATTTGCAGCAATGGAACAAGCAACAAAAGACGGAAAGCTTCGTCCAAATTCAGTTGACTCGTTGTTTGGTAAAAACAGTGGAAATAATTTAGGACCAGGCACACCTGTTATTAAATTTGAACAACATGAAAATGATTATATTGATATTCGTTTAATCTTAAAAGGTGGCGGATGTGAAAATAAAAACATTCAATATAGTCTTCCTTGTGAATTAGAAGGACTTGGTAAAGCGGGTCGTGATTTAGACGGAATTCGTAAATGTATACTTCACAGTGTTTATCAAGCACAAGGACAAGGCTGTAGTGCAGGATTTATTGGAGTAGGAATCGGTGGAGATCGTACGAGTGGGTACGAACTTGCAAAAGATCAACTATTCCGTTTGACTGATGATGTGAATCCAATTGAAGAGCTTAAAGTAATGGAGGAATATATTCTAGAAAATGCAAATAAGCTTGGTGTCGGTACGATGGGATTTGGTGGAGAAACTACTTTACTAGGTTGTAAAATTGGTGTAATTAACCGTCTACCAGCAAGTTTCTTTGTATCTGTAGCTTATAATTGTTGGGCTTTCCGTCGTTTAGGTATGAAAATTAGTGCGGAGTCTGGTGAAATTTCAGAATGGATTTATCGTGATGGAGAAGAAATAAGCTTCACTAACGAAACGAATGAATCAGGTGAACAGCCACGTGAAGTGAAATTAGTTGCTCCTATTACTGAAGAACAAATTCGTGAGCTTCGAGTTGGGGATGTAGTTTCTATTAGTGGTATGATGTACACTGGCCGTGACGCAATCCATCATCATTTAAATGACCATGATTCTCCAGTAGATTTAAATGGTCAAATTATCTATCACTGTGGACCTGTTGTTGTAAAAGACGCAGACGGAAATTATCAAATTAAAGCTGCTGGACCAACAACAAGTATTCGTGAGGAGCCATATCAAGGTGATATCATGAAAAAATTTGGTATTCGTGCAGTAATTGGTAAAGGTGGAATGGGTGCAAAAACATTAAAAGCATTAGGAGAACATGGTGGTGTTTATCTAAATGCAATTGGTGGAGCAGCGCAATATTACGCACAATGTATTAAAGAAGTAAAAGGTGTCGACCTCCTAGAATTTGGAATTCCAGAGGCAATGTGGCATCTTCAGGTTGAGGACTTTAAAGCGGTTGTAACAATGGATTCTCATGGAAATTCATTGCATCAAGAAGTTGACCAAGATTCTCTTCAAAAGTTAGCGACTATGGCTGAAAAAGTATTTTAATATGTATTGATAAAAAGCAATGTTATTCGATTGGTTGAATAGCATTGCTTTTTTTTATTGGTAAAGACTAAAAGGGTATATATAAGTATTTATTTAGTTTTCAAAGATAAAAAGTTTATTTCTTTCATATTTCTAACGTATTTACAAATACTACAAAAAAGTGAGGTGAATGAATTGAGAAAGTTGGCAAGCTATGTTGCTTTAAGTATCGCTTTTTTCTTGGTAATACCACTATCGACGTTTGCATATAGTAATGCGCCACAGCATTGGGGAATTGCTCGTACAAAAAATGAGGTACCTCCAGATGCCGGAGCAGCATTTAATAAGATGCTAGAAAACACCGGATCGGTCTATTTAGGCAATACATCTAAAAAGGAAATTTATTTAACCTTTGATAATGGATATGAAAATGGATTTACACCAAAATTTTTAGATGTGTTGAAAAAACATGATGTACCAGCAACATTTTTTATAACAGGTCATTATATTAAAACAAATCCGGAATTAGTCAAACGGATGGTAAATGAAGGTCATATTGTCGGTAATCATTCATGGAGTCACCCTGATATGACAACAATAAGTGATGATAAAATTTTGCAGGAATTAGAACAGGTGAAAATAGCATATCAAGAATTAACTGGACGAGACGATATGAAATATTTCCGTCCTGCACGAGGCATTTTTAGTGAACGTACATTATCAGTTGTTAACAAAGCAGGGTATGATAATATATTTTGGTCTTTAGCTTATGTAGATTGGAAAATCGATCAACAGCGTGGATGGAAATATGCATATGATAATGTTATGAAGCTCATTCACCCAGGTGCAGTAATCTTAATGCATACTGTATCTAAAGATAATGCAGAAGCAATGGATGCAGTCATCACCGCCTTACATAAAAGAGGCTACACATTTAGAAGTTTAGATGATTTAATGATGGAACGAAGCGGATTTAATCCATATTTTTATGTTCCAAAATAAGTTACTTTAAAAAAATTGCATCTAATACATTCCCTTTAATACAATTGCTAAAAAGAGCTTGGTTAGTCTCCAAGCTTTTTTGTCGTTCAATTCGATATATCATTCTCTAGTTTTTTATTTATACTGAAATTTCATCGATTGTTCACCATGTGCTATAATACTCAACAGAGTATTAAAGGAGGAAACGGAAATGTGGAAGGAAGAGGTAGCATTAAAAACACCATATCAATGGGATGAAGTTCTAAAAAGATTAGAACATGAGCCTACTTTCTCAGTCCATTCGGCAGAGAAACGTTTGAGCATTCCTTTGTATATTGATGGTGATTATGCAGTTGTAAAGGTTAAAAGGATAAGTGATGATCCAGTATTGTTTGAAATAAATAGTGGGCACCATAATAAAGGGAAAATTCTTGAAGAAGTTTATACTATTTTGCAATTGGAAACTCAATTTGAAGAATTACATCATCATTTAAGTCAGACTACCATTTCACCTCTTATAGACCTATTCGCACACACACCAATTACCGTTTCTAATGATCCTTTTGCATGTTTGATTTCGTGTATTATTCATCAACAAATTCAACGAAGCTTTGCGATACAAGTAACAAAGAGATTTGTTCGAATGTATGGAGAGCGAGTTGAAAATGCATGGTTTTTTCCTTCTCCAGAAAAAATTGCATCTTTAACAATCGAAGAATTAAGAGATTTGCAGCTTAGCGTTCGAAAAGCTGAATATATGATCGGAATCGCAAAAGCCTGGAGTGATGGAACTTTGAGGCATGAAGAATATAGAGACCTACCATCTGAAGAAATTGGAAAAGAGCTTCTTAAACTAAAAGGAGTCGGACCATGGACAGTCGAAAACTTTCTCCTATTCGGTTTAGGAAGAAAAGACATTTTTCCAGTTGGTGATGTAGGTATTCAAATAGCACTTCAAAAATTGTTAAATTTAGATGAAAAACCTTCTAAAGAGATAATGGAATATGTAAAAGAGCAAGCTTCACCGTATGGAAGCTATGCAGCACTGTATCTTTGGAAGAGCATAGAATAATGGAGTTGTAAACAATGAGTAATCAATTAACAAATATATTAGAGGTTGGACAAAGCTTCCCAATTACTATTAAACGAATTGGTATTAATGGGGAAGGTGTTGGATATTTCAAGCGACAAGTTGTTTTCATCAAAGGTGCTTTACCAGGTGAGGAAGTAGTTGCTGAAGTAACAAATGTACGAAATGGTTTTGCAGAGGGTAAAATTCAAAGAATCCGTAAAGCATCATCTGATCGAGTTGAACCGACTTGTAAAATATATGATAAATGCGGTGGATGTCAAATTCAGCATGCTTCATATGAAGGTCAGCTTGGGTATAAAAAAGACATCGTCATTCAAGCGATGGAAAAGTACGCGAAGGATTTATTAGAAAAAACACCAATTAGAGAAACAATTGGAATGGAGCATCCATGGAATTACCGTAATAAAAGCCAGCTTCAAACCGGACTGGAAAAAAACAAAATCATTGCTGGATTGTATTCTCAAAACTCGCATAATGTTGTAGACATCGGTCATTGCCCAATTCAACATGAAGATTTAAATAAAGTAACTGGTAAAGTGAAGAAAATCTTAACGCGATTAAATATTCCTGTTTATAATGAACGAAAAAATAAAGGTGTAATACGTACAATTGTAGCTAGAGTTGGGTTACGTACAGGTCAAATTCAATTAGTATTAGTTACTGGCGCAAAGGAATTTCCTCAAAAAGCTGAATTAATTAGTGAAATTAAAAACAGAATGCCTGAAGTAACAAGCTTAATGCAAAACATTAACAATCAAATGACTTCAGTTATTTTTGGACGTGAAACTGTTTATCTAGCAGGAGAAGAAGTCATCGAAGAAAAACTTGGCGATTTATCATTTGAACTATCAGCCAGAGCATTTTTCCAGCTGAATCCAGAACAAACCGTAAAACTATATGATGAAGTAAAAAAAGCAGCGGCATTAACTGGATCAGAAAAAGTAGTAGACGCTTATTGTGGTGTAGGAACAATTGGACTTTGGCTAGCTAAAGACGCAAAAGAAGTTCGTGGAATGGATATCACAAAAGAAGCCATCATTGATGCGAAACAAAATGCCTTAAGCCACGGCTACACAAATACGCATTACGAAGCTGGACATGCAGAATCAGTTTTACCGAAGTGGCTAAGAGAAGGATGGAAACCAGATGTAATCATAACTGATCCACCTAGAACTGGCTGTGATGAGGAGTTTTTAAAGACAGTATTAAAGATACAACCAAAGAAACTAGTTTACGTATCGTGTAATCCTTCAACATTAGCTAGAGATTTAAAGGTGTTAAGCACAGCTTATGACGTGAAATATTTACAGCCTGTTGATATGTTTCCGCACACTAGTCATGTAGAATGTGTAGCTCAACTTGTTTTAAAGTAAGGCAGCAAGCCCTTATGGGCGCTGCCTTTTATTTCATTAATTAAGATTTGTAAAATGTGCTTTACCACTAATGGAAGTAATGTGTTTAACTAAAACGTTCAGCAACTTATGGTGGCTCGTACGTTTTAAAACGTATGGGGAATGAAAGTCGAGGAAACACTTTCATTAATTGAGAATCGATACAAAACTAATTAATCTGTAAATTATAGTTGGAAGAATTTCCTACTTTGATACTTTGGGAATAAGGGGATAACTTGGTATCCCAAAATGAGAGGATTTGAATGTAAGTATGAGTAATAATTTTTGGCGTGATTTACCACGACCTTTTTTTGTACTGGCGCCAATGGAAGATGTGACGGATGTTGTTTTCCGCCATGTAGTAAGTGAAGCAGCTAGACCTGATGTGTTTTTTACAGAGTTTACAAACAGTGAGAGTTATTGCCACCCAGAGGGGAAACAAAGCGTGCGCGGGCGTTTGACTTTTACAGAGGACGAACAGCCAATGGTAGCCCATATTTGGGGAGATAAGCCTGAATTCTTTAAGCAAATGAGTATTGGTATGGCGGAACTTGGATTTCGAGGTTTGGATATCAATATGGGCTGTCCTGTACCTAATGTGGCACAACATGGGAAGGGAAGCGGCCTGATCCGTCGTCCAGAACTTGCAGCTGAATTAATACAAGCAGCAAAAGCAGGTGGATTGCCCGTAAGTGTAAAGACAAGGCTTGGTTTCAGTGAGGTAAACGAATGGCGCGATTGGCTAACTCACATATTGAAACAAGACATTGCCAATC
This sequence comes from Bacillus sp. JJ664, assembly GCF_036962205.1. Taxonomy (NCBI): domain Bacteria; kingdom Bacillati; phylum Bacillota; class Bacilli; order Caryophanales; family Bacillaceae; genus Bacillus; species Bacillus sp. JJ664. The sequence goes on from NZ_JBALMS010000051.1 coordinate 35,582, forward strand.
TGTCCATTCATCTGCGTACAAGAGATGAAATGAGCAAAGTGGATGCTCATTGGGAACTAATCCCGGAGATTAAGAAACTTCGTGACGAAGTGGCACCAGATACACTTTTAACGATCAATGGGGATATTCCTGACCGTCAAACTGGCTTAAAGCTTGCAGAACAATATGGTATTGATGGGGTTATGATTGGGCGTGGTATTTTCCATAATCCATTTGCCTTTGAAAAAGAGCCAAAAGATCATAGCAGTAAGGAATTACTTGATCTTTTAAGATTGCATCTAAATCTACATGATCAATATTCAAATTTGGTGCAGCGTTCGTTCAAGGCTCTTCATCGCTTTTTTAAGATTTATGTCCGTGGATTTCGAGGGGCAAGTGAACTAAGAAATCAATTAATGAACACAGAGTCAACAGACGAAGTACGTGCAATGTTAGATAATTTTGAGTCTAAGAATCTTAATGACATGGAAGAATAGTAAATAGAAATGGGCAATGAATCGATTTAAGATTCATTGCCCATTTTCATTGTCATTTAATGTATGAACCGAAAACTGGTTAAGTGAGGAAAAATTATGATCTCTTAGTGTTACTTGTAAAGTAATAATAAAACTACTGTATTGAATATGAAAATCTTAGTTTCGAAAGAGTCTATCGATATACTATTGCTAAAATTCTAAAAATATAATATATTTAATATGGATATAGGGTTTATGCTCTATTCTAAATTTAAAAAATGTATAAATAAATTCATATTTTTCGGTAACGAATTCTAGAATTGCATGCTAGATTTTAAAGCCACAGTAAGAAGTAGGATGAGTCTGCTCTTATTGTGGTTTTTTTATGTCATTTTATTAAAAAGAGGGGGGCTTCCTTATCGCTACGAATGGAATCGACCGAAAAAGTGTTCTTTTGAAAGAATTTAGAGAGACAAAAATGGATAAGGACTTCTTCATCTTATCTAAAAATCATGATGCATATTTATTAATTGATTTACAAGGGAATATTGAATATGCCAGTGAAAATTGTAAACAACTATTAGGCTATTCAATTATAAGTTTACAACAATCAACACTACATAAACTATTTATCACAGAGTTTTTAAATCAGACACATACCTTTTTTAAATGTAGAGTACAGGAGAAACTCGATAACTTCGATGCTCAGCTACAAGGGAAAGAAGGAAGCATCATTGATGTTAACATTACTTCTATGCCTATATATTTTGAAAAGGATTTGATCGGTTCGTATCTAGTTCTAAAAGATATTACGTTTATAAAGAAACATAAACTTTCGATTGAACGTGAAAAAGAGTATCATACCTTAATAAATGAATTATCTCGTTTGTCTGAAAAACATGCCATTGCTGGCCAGTTAGCAGCTGGGATTGCCCATGAGATACGAAATCCTATTACAGCTATAAAAGGATTCTTACAATTATTAATGGGAGAAAACGATAGTAGTAGATTATATTATGATGTCATATTTTCTGAAATTGATCGAATTGAAGTTATCTTAAAAGAATTGCTGGTGCTTGCGAAACCAACAAAGCAAAAATATGAAAGGTTACTTCTTCAAGATATATTAGAGCATGTAGTTACATTAATGCTTCCTCAAGCAAATTTAAACAATGTTCAAATAGAAAAAGAGTTCAATTTTAAAAATACGTGTATTTTAGGTGATGGTAATCAATTGAAGCAAGTTTTTATTAATTATATAAAAAATGCAATTGAGGCGATGCTTGACGGGGGAGTTTTGCGAATACAGGGGAGCTCTATTATTAACAGTCAAGTCAATATTAGCTTCATTGATCAAGGACCCGGCATTCCACTGGAGATTCTTAAACAAATTGGACAGCCATTTTTTTCTACAAAAGAAAATGGAACAGGGTTAGGCATGTTAGTCAGTAGACAAATCATAAAAGAGCACAAAGGAGATATACATATAGATAGTGATTCAAACGGATCATCCGTCCATGTAAAATTGCCTGTATGTTCGTAATGAATCGATAGTATTTCCTAATTTTTCATTTAAAATTGTTGTTATCCATGGATTATGATGGTAATATATTACTTGTCTAATGTCTTGCTGTCATTAGTCATTTAACTCTGTAAATTTGATGATTTTAAAATATACGTTATATAAATGTAATGGTAAATGGTGGAAACTATTTTTATAGTCGTCTGAACTGTGGCCTAACTTCCTTTTTGTGAAGTTAGGCCTTTTTATTTTTTTTTAGGGGGATTTGAATGGTTGCAACTCAAGAAGATTTGGTGTCTCTTAGCAGTATTTTTAGTAAAATCATAAAGCGGGGATTTGGAAAAGGTCCAGAAACTTGTTATGCGGTTTTAAGAGCAAACAGATTATATGTTTATATTGGAAACTTTATGACACCTTCTGAGGAAATTTTAACGAACAAACAAGAATATAACTTAGTAACGAAATACAGATCAAAAGTCATCACAAGCTTGTCAGAAGAACTATTAAGGGAAGCATCAGACCTATTAGAAAATTCCTTTGAAACCCTCTATCAAGATTGGAACTATCATTCTAATTCAGGTATTTTACTATTAGTGAATAATAGTTTTAATCCGGATGTTAAGATAGATGACAACTTTGAGAGGAAGCTATTTCAATTAGTTCGACAAGTGGGCTCAAAGTTTCATAAAATCCCAGAAAGTCTCAAAGTCGTTAAGTATACCCAAAATATCTGTGCAATTGAATCAAAAGACGTCATGAATCCACTAGATTATTTGCTAGTTGAGCAGGGGAAGTCTGACTTATTATTTACCAATGCTAGGGAAATAAAAAAAGGGTATTATCAGCATAGAGAATTATTTGAAGAGCTATTTAATCGGTCAATTGAAGATTTATTTATGATGTGGGATCCTAATAAAAATAGAAGTTATTTAATTTTCTTGTTTAACAAAGGATATACTTATTAAAGAAATAAAGATGATACTGACTGGGCAAGCTAATGTCAGGTAGTATTTTTTTGCCTTTGTCGAAAGTGAGGTTGAAGCATTAATGTCATTACCACTACAACAAAAGCTAATGGATATAAGTAGCTTAACTAGTAAATTGTTAAGGAAAAATTTTGGGCGAGGACCTGTATCCTGCTTTGCTTTTGCAAATGACAGGTTTCTTGTTTTTTACATACGAGGTTTTTTGTCTCCATTAGAATCTACTTTGCTGGAGCACGGAAATGGTGATAATGTTGATATTTCACGATCTATCGTCATGAATGCGGTCATTAATCAATTAAAGGGAATTCTTGAATTAGAATTTGAACAGGATATTGCATCGTTCTATCATGATTGGAACTATCCTCAAAATACAGGTATGATCACTGTTGAATTTGAAAACAATATCGCTCAACATTTTGTTGACCCGAATCAAGGATCTAATATTGATTTGAAACCTTTAATCGATGAAATTGATAGAATTAGTATATTAGTACAAAAAAAACCTGAGAAAACAGAGGCCTATTTTATTTCACCAAAGATTTATTTAGTAAAACGAGATGGGATTTTAGTACGAATTGAAAAAGCGTTGATAAAGAAGGGGTTTGAACAGACCCTTATGGTCACTAAGGATGAACTCGAAAAATCATATCTACACCGTGATGGTCGTTTTGAAGAAATATTTAGTGAATCTGTTGTAGATATCTTTGTGGACTGGGACTTTCATGAGGATAAAAGCATTATTTGTTTTGTTCTGAAGTAATGCACTGAAAGAGAATAAAATATAGGTATTTTAATTAGCTTTATTAGTAATTAGAACAACAGAAATCTATCAATATACGCATCATACAATCGCGCTGGTTAGTCATTTAAGCATGAGATTTAAAGTAAATCCATCAGTATCCTAGACGATTCTGCAAACTCTTTGGATATATTAAGTGTGAGGAACTATATATTTAAAAATAAAGCAGCAGCCCAATTGGGCTGCCTTTTTTAATGGCGTTAATATTAGTTTCTTCTAATTAGGAAACTACACCTAATTCCTTAAGAATATCATCCAGTGTTTTGTCATTTACTTGCTTAACTGGAGTTGGTGTATTGTTCACAAATGGATTCACTTTAAGATAGTTAGTGTGCACAAACTGTAGATCTGTCGCATCAACTTTTCCGTCCCAGTTAATATCTGCTGCACGAGTATTCGTTCCCCATGCTTTCTGAATCTCTAACGCGTCATAGATATCAATCACTTGGTCTTGATTCACATCTCCTGCAACTGCCTGTTTAATAAAGTAAGAGGTTACAAGTTTCTTTTGTTGACCAAACAGAGTACCCTTGTATTCGAAACCAGACATCATCGGAATTTTTACCATAAAGTGACCTGGTAAAGTGAATTCCCAATACCATGAATCGCCTGTTAGTGGTAATTTTGAAATAGAGAAGCGGTTGACATCCTTTACTAAATTCGGTGTAATATCAAATACGCTACCATTTGATTGTGTTAGTTTAATGGATGCACCTGAGTTTGGCCAATCTACATTTTTATATTTATTTGTTGTACCTGGATTTAAAAAACCTTCAGCATTAAGCGGACCTTCAAGTTCAGAGAAGGAAGATAATAACCCCCATGTATATCCTGCTTTAATTAAATTAGTAGTTCCTTCTAAGGTGTTAATCGTAACTGTTGGATCTATTTTAATAGATGTACCAAAAACAGCATCTTTCACTTTTAAGGTTACATCGACCGCAGCCACATTGTCATTTATTTGAGTCGTTGATGGCAGATCCAATTGTACAGTTGGACTACTTGAATTCGTAAGAGTCACTTTTGCTTCTCCATATTGGCTTAACTCTGCATTTGGTTTGGCATCGACAATCTCAAAGTTTTTATCTAGATTTGCGAAAGTCCAACTAGCAGATGATAGGGATGAAATATTATCTAATTTCAGTGTTGCCTTTACGGTATCACCCATCGTTACTTCTTTTATTGGGCTAGTGATATATGCGTTTGGTGTACCCTCTTTAATAAAATAATAGTTTTTATCTACTGGACTATTTACAGCAACATCCCTTCCTTTTATCGAGAAACTTAAAGCAGGTATTTCTGGATGCATCACAATGTCTTCAGAAAACTTCCCATCTTTATCCATATGAACAAACATTGGAATTGAATTGTTTAAACTATATTGCAAAGTAGTATCCGATAAATCTACTTCCATCCCAGCATCTTGCATTTCCTTCACCTGTGGATCAGTAATTTGCATCGAAAAAGGATACGTTTCTTGTCCAGGTTTGTATTCGTGAAATGGTGATTCTTGATCTAAAGAAGTTGTCACTTCCGGTTGTTCAATATCTACATAAAGATCAAGATAACCGGTAAAGGTTTTACCTGTCGCATTGGTCGAAATCAGCTTTATCTTGTAGTAACCTGGTTTTGCGTTTTGAGCAATAGCAGAAATCGGATGATCAGGATCACCAGTAAATGGATAATAGCTACCAAATATAGCTAATGGGGAAATAATCTGTGTATTTGGATTATTTTTAGATAGATCAATAGATGTAGCATATCCTAGATCTTGGCCGGTTTTTCCATCTTGCCAAACGATATCCATATTTTTCATAGGTGTTTTCATATTAAAAGTTAGTACAGGCGCAACAGTACCAGAAGCCATTCCCATCGGTTCTGTTTGCGAAATTCTATATTCTAAAGTTGTTGTAGCTTTATTGAGTGCATATCCAAAAAAGCCTTCCTCTACTGCTCGTATACTAAAAGGAATACGATATTGCTCATTTTTATCTTTTTGGTTTGTTAAGATAACATAACCAGTATAGACGCCTTCTTTTGCTGTTTTCGGAAAAGTAAGCGATACGTTTACTTTTTTAGTTTCGTTTTTCTTGACTTGAATCACCGGATTGATAGCTAATTTTACGCCATTTGCGGCTGGATCTGAGCCACCTTTTATTAACTGAAAATGAACATTTGCACTAAATGTTTTATTTTCTTTTTCAAAGTTTTGCAATGTAACTGGTTTATTAATCGAATGATCTTCGCCTGTATAAAGCTCACCAAAGCTGAAGCCACCAGTTTGTTCTTCTATGCTAATCATTTCTTCCCCATAAGGAATAAGTGTTTCATCTTGTACTTGAACTTTCATACCAGGATGAATTGCTTCGTAAGGGTCAACTCGTCCTGCACCTTGTTCATAAGTAAGATAGTCTCCATTTAACGGTTCAGCTGTATTCATCAAAAGAGTTTTGATATCACTTGGTTGTAGGTTTGGATTTGCTTGCAACATTAATGCAGATATACCTGCTACATGTGGTGTTGCCATTGATGTACCATTTTTCCGGGCATATGCGCCAGTGTAATCATTAGGTATTTCTGGGTTGGTAAGATAAGCAGGTTCAGTAGAGAGAATACTCACACCTGGTGCAACTACTTCTGGCTTTACATCAAAAGTTTTTAATGCCGGACCACGTGAGCTAAAATCAGCTAGCTTATCTCCCTCAGTTTTGGAAACAGATACATCCGTAAAGGTAAACTTATTATTACCAGCAGCTACTTTCGCTTTTAAGACCTGTCCATCTTGTTGCGTTACAGAGAAAGTAGGAATAAAACCATTTGCCTCGCCTAGATATGCTCCTACATGACCTTCTACATTGTTATAAAGTAAAACTGCTTTAGCCCCATATTTTTTTGCAAATTTAATTTTATCAACTAGTGCATAGGTACCACGTTCAACCAATGCGATTTTGCCTGTTACATCTTTATTTACGTAGTCAGTATCTCCACCTAAACCAACATCAACCATTTCAAAACTTTTCCCTTTGAATGTTGTGAGATCATCTGAAAAACTTCTTGCCATCGTTTGTAGTTCAATTGAAGATTCAGCTGTGATGTTTCCCTTTAAAGTGGTAATTGGCATGGAAATATCACTGGCACCAACAGTAAGTGCTAAAGCCGCTGAACCTGGAGATCCCAGCGAATAGAACCCTGGTCCGGAGTTTCCAGCTGCGACCACTGCTGTTACACCACTTAATACGGCATAGTTAATCGCTGTACTAGTTGGAAAATACGGATCATTTAGAGCAGCACCTAATGAAAGATTCATAACATCCATGTCTGCTACTACCGCTTGATCGATTGCAGCAATGATATTTGAGGAGATGCCAGAACCGTAAGGACCTAGTACACGGTATACATAAAGGTCCGCGTCTGGAGCTATACCTTTAACGGAAATATCACTATTATTTTTTGCCTGTGAAGCGATTGTACCAGATACATGTGTGCCATGGTCTGTGTAATAGGCAGAACCGTTAGCAGCAAATTCAGCTAATCCTGATTTTTTCCAATCTTCATAGGTTGTTTCCATCGGGTCATTGTCATTATTTACAAAGTCATATCCACCTTTGTAAGCATCTTTCAGATCAGGATGATTGTAGTCAATACCAGTATCAATGACAGCTACTTTGACCCCTTCACCAGTAATGCCTTCTTTATGTAACTTGTCCACACCTAAAAATGAAATAGGATCACCAGTCACAGTTGACTCCGTTTTTTCGGAGTTACCGGTTTTTCCTTTAGATCCCGCAATGGCAGGTGGCTCAATCGTAAATGTAGTATCCTTGTAAATTGCTTGTACAACATCTGACTGCATGAGTGATTCAACCTGATTTGCCGTTATCGTCATGGAAACTCCATTATAGGAATTTTTGAAGGAATGCTTGATTTGATAAGGTGTTTCTACTATATTTAAACCCTTTCCAGTAGATGGAGCCGATCGTTGCATACTTTTATTTGCAGGGAGAATTTGTTTGAGATCATTTTTAAATGTGGTGTGCTCTTGATCAACTTTGCTTTGTGCTACATCTCTTGTTAATGATTTTCCCTCTAAAGCAGCATCAAGAACAGCTACTTGTTCTGGCTTTGATTTAAACTGAACGATAACAGAAATCTCTTTGTCTTCTTTTAGTTCTTTTTCATCAAATCCTAGAAGTCCATATTGTTCCTTTGCTTCAGATTTGTGTAAGGCTGCTCGTTGTTCGTCCGTTAAGGTGGCTAGAATTTTTTCTGCATTGCTTTGAGTAATGCTTTTTGTTTTTGCAGATGCATTTGTTAAACCAGTGTGCGTCGACGGAAGAATTATTCCTAATGATAGTACAAGAGGTGTTGATTTTTTTACTGTATGGCTAAGCCATCGATGTTTTTTCTTTTTCATAGTTCTCCTCTTTTCAAAGTTTGATTAAAAAGTTCCGAAAAAATATTTCTTAATTTTCGAAAAAATTCTATGGTAATAATGTTAATAACTTGTTTAGTAGATTACAAAGGGGGTTTCTCAAAGGACTATTAACCTAGTATTCTCTTGGGATATGTTTTAAAGTGACGATGTGCCGCCTCATATTTTTAAAATAGGTTAGAAAAGTAACAATCTGTTTTGGGGTTTTCAGTTTTTAAAAAGGAGATTGTAACGTACTGAGCGAAGTAGGGTACAGGTTTTTCATATAAAGGAATATTATGTGAGTTTATAAACAGGAAGTTTATAGATTATAATGAAATTTAATATATATAACTAATCAAATAGAAGAACTATCTTTGGTAGGCCAGGGTGTATTAGCACTTATTTATCTTGGGAGCATGATTAAGAAATAAATGATTTTGTTTAGTATTTATGAGGTGAAAACAAGGGGAGGACATCATGATCCAAGGGGAAATTATAAAATTTTACCGTGAGCTTCAAGGATTAAGGCAAGCAGATTTAGGGAATGAAATTTGTTCGAGTACTCATGTGAGTAAGATTGAACGTGGTATTACAGAAGTATCACAAGATACAATTGAATTATTAGCACAAAGACTACAAATTGATATGCGGGAAGAGATGAATACATATTTAAGCTTAGACTTATTATTAAAAGAATGGCATGATTCAATTGTTTTGAAACTAAACTCAAAAGCAACAAGCATAAAAACTAAGTTAGAAGGTATTATGCTTTTGAAAATTCCTGATTTTTATCGAGCATATACATTAGTTTTAACTAGATATTATTTATTAATTGGAGAAAGTACGCATGCCAAATCCTTAATCGAAGAGATGAACAGCTGGGATGAACTTTCTCTATATGATCAAAATATGCTATATCACATTAAAGGGAAATTTTATCTAGATTATCAAAATGAATATAATTTAGCGATTTCATATTTAAAGAAAATTAATCTAACTTATTATCATAATCCCGAATATTATTATGATTTAGCGTGCGCCTACATGTGTATGAACTCGCGTATACTAGCCTATCATTACGCTAATAAAGCACTTCAATTTTTTAGCAGTACAAATAGCTTTAATAGAATACTTGAAACTGAAATGTTAATGCTAATTCAAGTCGAGCAAGAAGAGATTTTTGATACAAAGGATTCCGGTTACCCAAGATTAATAGAAATGGCAGATAGCTTAGGATTAACCGACCAAAAAGCCAAGTTGCTTCATAATTATGCTTATCAACTATTTCGCAATGGATGCTACGAAAAAGCATTTGAAAATTATAGTCAATCGTTGATTTTACGTGATACTTCACATCCGCATTATATTGTGACATTAGAAGGATATTTAAATACTGCTACAAAGTTAGGCTTACAATCTCAAACTGAGTTACTAAAAGTCGCGCGGGAAGGACTTTCATTAGCAAAGAGCTTAGATGATACAATGTACTTACATTATTTTCAATTGCATGTATTTAAAATTGAAGGAATAAAAGAACAATATTATCAGTATTTAGAAACAATAGCCTATCCTTTTTTTAAGAAAATGGGTTATGGCCTTGCAACTGAAACTTATGAAATTAAGTTATTTGATTACTATTTAGAAAAAGGAGATATAGAACGAGCGAATCAGTTCACATTATCAATTGTAAATAGATTCCGTAAAAATAACGAGCTTGTATAAATGAATATATATAATCTATTAAAAGTCTTGTATGAAAATATATAAGGCTTTTTTTATATGAAATGAAAAGTAAGAACCCCTCTTACCTACGAATAACCCCTTTTGATTACATTCATTCGACTTACTTCGATTAATTTCTTTATAAATAATGGCTTTTTTTAACCTCAATTTGTAACTAAAGTAGGATATTTCATGAATTCAAAACCCCCATTGCTGCCAATTATGTAAGTTATTATGATAACTTTATAGTGATTTTTCTGAAAATTAAGAAAGGAGTTTACTTTAATTTATTCACTTGAAATTAATAAGAAAGATGGTGCCAAATGAAGAACATAAAACTCATAAAACAAACAGCAATTGTGTCGTTAGCTTTAGGATTGATATTTCCTACAGCAAATCAACCTTTTAATACACTGGCAAATGCTGCAGAGATAAATGCTGAAGACGTACTTTCTTCGCTAACTACAGAACAAAGAGATGCTTTACATAAAATAGAATTGAATGAGCGCTCTGGGTTAATTGGTTTTAAACAGGATGAGTTAAAAAAAGACAATGAAACTTCTGTAATCGTCCAATTCCAATCTAAACCTTCTAAAGTTGCATTGATTGATGCTGAAGTTGCTGGTGAAAAACTATCTAAAGAACAAGCAGATGAGCAAGTTGAACATGATCATGAACAATTTAAAAAAGATATCCAATCCATTTTTCCTACCTCAAAAAATAGAAAAATAAACCATCAAATCACATCAAATTTTCGTACCGTTTTTAATGGTGTTGCAATAAAATTACCAGCTAATCAAATTCAGCAGCTGTTATCTTCTAAAGCTGTTAAAGCTGTTTATAAGGATGTTGAATTCAAAGTAGATCCTATCAATAATGGAGAATATGAAAATAAAACTAATAGCGGAAACACTTCGGTTGAAAGCCTTTCTTATTTAAAGATAGATAAATTACATAAAGAAGGAATTACTGGAAAAGGCATTAAAGTGGGGGTACTGGATACGGGAATTGATTATAACCACCCTGATTTAAAGGAAGTTTACAAAGGTGGTTACGATATCGTTGATCAAGATAATGATCCAATGGAGACAACCTATAAAGAATGGCAGCTTTCAGGCTATCCAGAAATTAATGGATCTACTTATTACACTTCACATGGAACACATGTAGCCGGTACGATAGCTGGTCAAGGTACAAGTGACAAAATTACAGTCGAAGGTATTGCACCTGATGTAGATTTATTTTCATACCGAGTACTTGGACCTTATGGATCTGGCTCTTCAGAAGCTGTTATTGAGGGAATTGAAAGAGCAGTCCAAGATGGAATGGATATCATTAACTTATCATTAGGGGCAGCGGTAAATGATCCTTATTTTCCAACAAGTACAGCTATCAATTATGCAGTACTAAATGGAGTTACTGCTGTCGTAGCTGCGGGGAATGATGGACCGAATGCATACACATTAGGCTCACCTGGATCTGCTGCACTTGCATTAACAGTTGGTGCAAGTGATGTGCCAATACAAGAATCTAATTTGAATGGAAAAATAGGAGATGAACAGCCTATTGAATTAATTGGGATGGCACGTCACTATGATGATCAATTAAAAAATCTAGTTAACAAATCCTATGAAATAGTAGATGTTGGATTGGGTTATGCTACTGATTTTGAAGGTAAAGATTTAAATGGAAAAATTGCATTTATAACTCGTGGTGATATTTCATTTGATGAAAAAATAATGAATGCTAAAGCTAATGGTGCGATAGGCACCATAATTACAAATAATATAGACGGACAAATTGGTGTAAATCTTGGAGAATCTGTTAACTATATACCGTCATTTTCATTAACAAAAGCTGATGGTGAAAAAGTTAAATCCATGATAGAGACTGGTGATAATACAATCAGTTTCTCAAATTATTCCGAAAAACAGACTGAAGGCGATCACTTAGCTGACTTTAGTTCAAGAGGTCCGGCAAGACAGACTTTTGATATGAAGCCCGAAATAACTGCTCCTGGAGTAAGTGTTCTTTCAACTGTTCCTTCTTATATGATTAATCCAGACAATCAAGATGATTATCAATATGCTTATTCAAGATATTCAGGAACATCAATGGCTACTCCATTTACTGCTGGTGTTGCTGCTTTAATGCTTCAAGTAAATCCGAAATTACAACCTGAAGACATAAAGTCAATTTTTATGAATACAGCTGATCCACTAAATGGTGAATATAGCGTTTTCGAAGTAGGAGCTGGTAGAATAGATCCTTATCAGGCAATTTATAGCGATCTAAGTTTCAAAATAAAGGATCAGACGTATGTCCCTGGCGCAGAGCGATTAATGAGAATTAAGGAATTCACTGGGGGTCTTAGCTTTGACAATCACTATGAAAATGGCAGACTTAATGTTTCAAAATCAATTAAAATCGAAAACAATAAAAATGAAAAAAAATCATTTGAGGTCTCAATTAGTGAATCTAAAGGGTCCAACAGTATAAAAGACAATGGAGTAGAGCTAAGCATTCCTAATAAGATTGAAATCAATGGCAATGGCTCAAAAACAATTAATGTAAGAATGATTGTTCCTAAAGAAGCAAAAAAGGGAATTTATGAAGGGTATATTACATTCACTAATAATGCAAATTCATCGGAAACATATCGTATTCCATTTAGCTTACGGACATCTGATGAAGGATTTAATAGTATTAAAATATTAAATCCATCTTATTCTCCTGATCAATTAAATCAAGGTGGATGGGATTTTATGCGAGCTCAATGGATCTATACTAAATTTAACTTACAATCTCCTATGAAAAATATGGATATAGTCTTACAAGATGCAAAAACTGGAAAAGATCTTGGACTCGTTGGAGTGATTGATTTAACATCAGCATATGACAATGTTGACTATAATTTAATCGCATTTAATGGACAGTATTATAAATTTACTGGAAACTCAAAACAACCAATTTCAGAAGAAACAAGCGATATTCAACCGGGACAATATAAATTGAAATTCATTGGAACTAGTATTTCTGGTAAAGAATTCATAGAAACGGAGGATCTCTTTATTGATTTAGATACACCTTCATTTAAAAGTTCACTTGATGGTGCATCACCATTTATTGAATATAAACCTGGTCAAAAAACATATCCATTTGATATCCAGATTCAAGATTCAAAAGTTGATGAAATGAAAAATCACGGACTATCAATCGACCAATCATCTAATTGGCTAGTTTATTATTATGGTGAGTGGGCATTCCCATCTTCACCAATTCCGATGGGTACTGAAGGGAAATACCATGATGACATCCTATTGGACGAAAGCTTAAATGTGCTACCACTTCGTTTCGATGGTTATGATAATGCTGGGAACGTAGAATCTAAGCAGTATTATTTTGTGAAAGAAGGCACTCCAGTTACTTATGCAAAAAGTGATGTAGTTACAGCAATCGCTGGAGATACAATTAAAGCAAAAATTCATTTAGATAACTTAGAGGAAATAAAAAACGTAACATGGACATTTGGTGATTATTACGGAATGAAAAGCGTTCAATTAGTAGATGCAAAGCTTACTGAGTATTATGCAAGTAAGGCTGCAATTGAGGTTAAAGGTGATGAAGTGATTGTCAACTTTAACAAACCTAGTGGACAGTTTAACCACTCTGAAGTTGTAGAGGTTACATTAAAAATTCAAGAGAAAGAATTTTATACAGGTGGTAGCATCAATCCAACAGTTCGAGTAACGGACACTAGTAATACAAATATAGAAGTATTAAACGGTGGATATAGTTTCAAGGTTTTCCCTAAACAATCAAGAGTTTACGGGAGTGTAAATCCACAAGGATTTTATGAAGGCGATCCAAATGACGGTGGTTATCCTGGTACGCGAGATTGGGATAAAGTTGGAGCAATCGTTAACGTTTATGACTCAAAAGGAACAAAGTATAATGCCCAAATTGACGCATATGGAAGATTTAGTTTTGATAAAATTCCGCTAAATAAAGATTTGTTTACTGTTGAATATAATGTGCCGGGTCACTTTTTAACCAAGGTTAGAACAAATATTGGTTACGAATATAATGGAAAACTATACGCAAAAAATCAATATGTCACTGCACCTGAATTGAAAGCTGGAGACGTAAACCAAGATCAAGTAATCGATATAATGGATGCTTTGGTTATTCAGTCAAATTGGGGTACTAACAAACGAAGTGCAGATATCAATTTTGACGGAACTGTAGATGCAAATGATTTGAAATTTGTTCAAAAAAACTTTTTACAACAAAATAAGTCAGTTGACCAGGCCCCAAAGCCAATTAACAAATACAAAGGAAAATCATTAGAAGACGTATTAAAAGAATTAGGAATGTAACTTTGGTTATCAAAACAGAACTTTATAAAACTTCTTTCTAAGGTATAAAAATAGAACAGGCAACGCCCCTTAATGGGGACGTTGCCTGTTCTGGTTTTGCAGTTGGATTCACAAAGCCTAAAATGAATAAAAGCAGCTTATTGGCGGCTTTTATTCATTTTATTTACATTTTCGCAGACTCTTTTAAAATTACATTATTAGACTGAACTTCGGAAGCTTGTTGTTTGCGTTTGATAAAGAAGGATAGTAATAAACTCGTTATTCCTATTAACAGAATCACAAAATATGCGTCATTAATTCCTTGAATAGCAGCTTCCATAATCATATGCTGTTGAGTTTCACCGGGAGCTCCTCCAGCTGAAATTAAGTCTTTAAGATGATCTTTAGTACTATTTGTCATGACAGTTACTAATAGAGCAGTACCTACAGCACCTGCTACTTGTCTTATGGTGTTTGAAATAGCTGTTCCGTGTGCATTTAGACTTGGTGGCAGCTGATTTAAGCCAGCAGTCTGTAACGGCATAAGGAACATAGCCATCCCGATTCGACGAAGTGTCGACATTAAAATTAGAAAAGTATAACTAGTCGAGTCGGTCAAATCAATAAAGCCATAGGTTGAGACGATAATGATTGCAATACCGATAATAGTAAGCCATTTCGCCCCAAATCGGTCAAAGAGTTTACCAACCACGGGACTTAGTAAGCCCATTAGAAGTGCTCCAGGGAACATAAGTAAACCAGACTCTAATGCAGTAAAACCACGTACATTTTGAAGGTACAGTGGAAGTAGCATCATATCTGCATACATCATCATCGTGACACCAATATTTATAATGGTAGTCAAGGTAAACGTATTAAATTTAAAAGCACGTAAATCAAGTAACGGATTTTGAGAGACTAATTGTCGCCAAGTAAATAGGACCAGTGAAATGATTCCCGCAACTAGTGAAATAACGACCTCATTACTTGACCAACCAGAATTGCCAGCTTGGCTAAAGCCGTACATTAAAGTACCAAATCCAATTGTTGAAAGAATTACACTAATAAAGTCTATCTTGGTTTTGACTGTTTCCGAAACATTTTTCAGATAAATAAAACCACAAAGGATAACAATAATGGCAAACGGAATCATACCATAAAACATTGCTTGCCAAGGGAATGTCTCAAGAACATAACCGGTAAGAGTTGGTCCAATTGCAGGGGCAAAAATGATAGCTAGCCCAACCATACCCATGGCGGATCCTCTCTTCTCTGCTGGGAAAATTGATAAAACAACATTCATAAGCAGAGGCATTATGATTCCAGCACCGGCTGCTTGAATCAAACGCCCAGTTAGTAATACTGGGAAATTGGTTGCAATTGCTGAAACAATCGTCCCAACCAGAAAAATGATCATCGAACTTTGGAATAATTGACGAGTGGTGAATCTCTGCATTAAGTATGCTGTGATAGGAATTAAAACCCCATTTACCAACATATAACCCGTTGTAAGCCACTGGGCTGTTGAAGCTTTAATGTCAAAATCATTCATTAATTCTGGAATGGCAACACTCATGATTGTCTGATTAAATGTTGCAAGGAAAGCACCTATGATCATCACAAACATGATAGGTCCTTTTTTGATAGAGTGGTTAATCGTTGCACTCTTACTCAATTTCATTCATCCTTTCATGTCTATCTTAAATAGATTTAATTTACAACGTGTTGTATAATTAACATTGTATAAATGAGATTATAATGACAATTTTTCGTTATGACAATCTACAAATAATGTTGAGATGTAAATTACTTTACATAAATTAACTTACTGTTGTTTATCAGTGGAAAATACGACGCTACTTTTGAAAATGTAGCATAGCAATTGTTAAGAAAGGAATGAAGAGATGATGGAAAACAAAAAGTCTCACACAGACCCTCGTATACTGCGGACACGACAATTAATTAAAAATGCACTTGTTGAGTTACTTGGTGAAATGGATATTAAAAAAATAACAGTTAATCGATTAGCAGAGCGAGCAACCATCAATCGAGTTACTTTTTATCTACACTATCGCGATATTCCTGATATGTTGGAAAAGATGGCGGACGATATGATTGAGGAATTTTCAATGGTTATTAAAAATACGCCGGCAGTGGGGCATACATCCTCAGGAGAGGGGAATTGGAAAATACTCGAAAATATACTTGAGCATATAGCAAAAAACGGAAATTTCTATAAGATCATTCTTGCCTCAAAGCAAATTCCAATTTTTAGAGATCGTTTATTGTCGTTCTTAAAGGACATGATTATCACGAAGATTGATGAAAGTAAAAGTCACCCATATCTTCTATCCCAAGGTATTAAAGTAGACATTTTGATATGGTACAATTCTTCAGCTCTAATTGGTACGATCATTTCATGGCTACAAAATGACATGCCTTATACCCCAGCGTTTTTAACCCAGCAGTTTTCTTTACTTCACCTTAGGGGACTGAATCGAGAATGTTAAGCATAAACCTGTAAATTGTTCAGTTATTGATGAGAAATATTTGAAATAGAATAGAAATGATGAAACCAAATCTTATAGTGATTTGGTTTTTTAGTTTGTTACTAACTAATCTATCTTGAAGGTGTTCGACTCCTGTGGGAGTAGCGGGACAGGTGAGACCCCACAGGAGGCCCACACGATGTGGGTCATGCATGCGTTACGACAGGACGTCGTGTTCTTAGCATGCCTACCTTTTTCCAGGAGGCTCAGCGCACGCCCCACGGAAAGCGAGCATCCTGCAGTGGAAATTGACAAACTTCCTTCTTTGATAGTCTTCTGATTAGATAGCACTTATTGTTTAATTTCAAAAAAGAGATTATTTGGCCTATCTATTAAAATTGAATTTCTTTTTTAAGGTAATGATATTCACCTAAAAATAATACAGGGCATACAATAATTGGGCACAGAAACAAAGATGTATTTTATAAGAGGAAGTGATTAACATTTATTCATCAGTGAACCCAATTCCAAGAAATATGGGATATTCATATTCAAACCCTCAATATCAAAGAGTTTATCCGATTCGTCATAACAATAGTATAAATAACTCAATTAGAGTAACCGGAAAGGGAGAAGTAACTGTAAAGCCTAACCAGGCTTCTCTATTAGTGGGTGTTATAAACGACGATATGAAAGTACAAAATGCGCAACAACAAAATGCAGTCATTTCTAATCAAATCATTGAAGCACTAAAAAACATAGGTATCAATCAAGAGGACATTGAAACTTATTCATATTCAATCGATCGGATCGTTGATTTTCAAGATTCACAAGAAATATTTCGTGGATATCGTGTCAGCCATATTTTCAAGGTTATTGTTAAAGATATTGCTAGTGTAGGAAAAGTGATTGATGTTGCAACAGAAAATGGGGCTAATGTTGTGAGGAATGTATCTTTTGAAGTTTCAGATCCAGAACCCTACTATGTAGAGGCCTTGCAAAAAGCTACTTTAAATGCAAAAAGTAAAGCGGAAAGTATAGCCAAATCACTAAGTTTAACCATCAATAGCGTTCCGGAATGGATAGTTGAAGAAACTGTTCAATTACTAAGACCACAATACTCAATGCAAACAGCTGTATTGAGTGCATCGACGACTCCGATTCAGGAAGGTCAAATCAAAATTTCTGCATCGGTTCAAGCATTGTTTAATTATATAAGTTTCTAGTGAAGATTTATTTCAAATCTAAAAAACTATTGCTAGTTTCTGGATGACTTTCTAATGATCGTTTAAAAAGAGAAAAGAGAAAGGATGAACGCATCTATCCAAACCTTTTCCTTTTTATTGTGGAAATTTATATGTTTAAAAAGAAGGAAACACTCCGAAAAAAGAGAACTCAATTTGAATATGGAACGACTTGAGGTAGCTTCTATTAAGGTAAGGTCGTTCCTAATCTAAAACAGTTTTGACGTTTCTAATTCTTAATCATATAAATAGTGAAAAGGGCTTATCTGTTAAAAGAGTGGACAAGTATAAGGATAATAGGGGGGAAGAAATGTACAAGAAGCTGGGAATCGCAATTATTCATGGAATGGGGAATCAGAAGCAGGACTTCGCTGACGAAATGGTCGTCTTGATTAAGAATAAATTCGCCCAAAAATTAGAATATATCGTATCAGACCCTTCCTCCTATCTAGTATTTCAACCTATACAATGGTCATCTGTCTTTGAGGAAAGGGAGGAGAAATTGTATAAAAATGTGGTTTTGGCGAATGATCTAGATTTTAAAGGATTAAGAAAGTTTACTATACAATATGTAGGTGATGTTATTGCATACCAACAAGTAGAAACTTCTAGACAAAACTATGAAAGAGTACATGAATTAATTGGTAAACAATTAAATATTATCTCAAGAAAAGCTGGAGATGATGTCCCATTATGTGTCATTTCACATAGCTTAGGTTCTGTCATTGCCAGTAATTATTTCTATGATTTGCAAGCTAAAAAAAATAGCGTATCATGCATCGTAAATGATTCCTCACCTTTGGAAAAAGGACATACGTTAACCTTATTTTATACATTAGGGACGGCGCTGCCACTCTGGAGTTTAAGATATCATGACTTTAACCGTCCAATTAATATACCTTCTAGAGAGCTCCAGCAATACTTTCCTGGTTTAAAAGGTGAGTGGATCAATTTTTATGATAAAGATGATGTTTTAGGGTTTCCTTTAAGAGACGTTGATCAAACTTATCAGGACGCTGTAACTGAAGATAGACAAGTGAATATTGGTGGACTATTAACAAGTTGGAATCCATTCTGTCATACGGGTTATTTTAAAGATATGGAAGTTATTGACCAAATTGTAGATGGATTAGTTCGCACTTGGAAAGAAGTTAATAACATATAGAAAAATTGATTTATCGCATTAAACATGCGATTTTTTTTTCAATAAGAAAAAGGA